>NZ_JBFFKR010000037.1:0-22724 GCF_041555295.1 Ancylomarina sp.
AAGATATGCAATTTACGACTAAAGGAATTCACATAGGCGAGAAGCCAAATTTTAAAGAAGGTGCAACAGGTGATGTTATTGTACCCTTACATTTATCAACCACTTTTGCGAGAAAGGATGTTGAAGTGCCCACAGCAGGTTATGAGTATTCAAGATCGCTAAACCCAACCCGAAAGGCTTTGGAGAGTAAGCTGGCAGCTATAGAGAATGCCAAATATGGATTGGCCTTTTCATCGGGCTTGGGAGCTGAAACAACTGTTTTGCTGGCTCTGTTAAAGTCGGGCGATCATGTTATTACTACCGATGATCTTTATGGAGGAACGCAAAGACTCTTCCGCAAGGTGTTTACGGCCAATTATGGTATCGATTTTAGTTTTGTAGACAGTGCAAATCCTGCTCGTGTTGAAGATGCTATTCGTGAAGAAACAAAAATGATTTGGATTGAAACACCAACCAATCCGATGTTGAAGCTGACTGATATTGCTCGAATTGCACTGATAGCAAAAGAACACAATTTGATTTTGGTTGTTGATAATACTTTTATGAGTCCTTATTTCCAGAATCCATTAGAATTGGGTGCTGATATTGTTTTACACTCAACTTCGAAATATATCAATGGTCACTCAGATTCTATTGGAGGTGCCGTAATGGTAAGCCGCGAAGACTTATACGAAAGACTTCAATTTATGCAGAATTCTGCTGGCGCTATGATGTCTCCTTTTGATAGCTATTTGGTTCTTCGAGGGATTAAAACCCTGAGCTTGCGAATGCGTCAGCATGAGACAAATGCCGTTGAGATAGCCAATTTCTTAAACAAACATCCCAAGGTTAAGAAGGTTATTTACCCAGGATTAGCGTCACACCCGCAGCACAAGCTAGCAAAGCAGCAGATGAAAGGTTTTGGTGGCATGATGGCCATTGAATTGGTAGGTGAGCTCGAAGATGCTAAGACCTTTCTATCTAAGTTAAAGTATTTCGCTCTGGCTGAAAGTTTAGGAGGGGTAGAATCCCTTATCGAATTGCCCGCCTTAATGACACATGGGTCGGTACCTGTCGAAGATCGTAATAAATTAGGCATTACCGATACCCTGATCAGAGTTTCGGTAGGTATAGAAGAAACGGAAGATTTAATTGAAGATTTGGCACAGGCGCTTGAGTCTGTAGTTATGTAAAGATTGGAAACTATGCAAACACAAAACTTCTTTCTTGATCGTCCCGAAATGCGCGACTATCAATTACAAGGCCATAAAATTAGTTTGGATTTACATCCGGATGTATTTCCACCATCAGCATTTGTCGTGCCTTTTGCTCAGAATATTCAAATCAATCCGGGCGATAGAGTTGCCGATATAGGCACAGGTAGTGGTATTTTGGCTGTTATGGCTGCACAGCAGGGAGCAGAGGTTTGGGCCACTGATACCAGTGAAGCTTCTGTAAGGAATGCAAAAGAGAATGCTCATAAAAATCAAGTCGATATTCAGGCATTTGCAGGTAGCTTTTTTGGTCCTTTAAAAGGTAAATTCGATGTGATTATAGCCAATCTTCCTCAGGAAATATTACCCGAGGATTATAAATTGGATTTGGGAGATGATTTATCACAAACCATAAACGGTGGCAAGCTAGGAAATGAAATTCTGGTTGAGTTCTTGAAAATTGCGCCTGAATATATGCATGCTACCAGTAAGTTATATATCAATGTGGGTAGCCTTTCCGATTTTAAAAGCACCTTTCAGTTAATCGGTCAGAATTACAATGCCCGAATGATTAACTCGTATGCTTTGCCTAATAAAGCCTTTGTTGAGAAGAATATAGCCTTTTATCAGCAGTTGAATGCAGAAGGCAAAATTCATATTTTTCAGGAAGATGGCATTTGGAAAGCTATGGTTTATCCCTTTGAACTCAAATTGAAAAGTGCCTAGTTTTTGAAGGTGTATTAATAATTTTAAAAATATAAAAAGATGGAACAGATAGATAGTTTTAATGTCGATCATGACAGATTGAAGCCTGGTATTTATGTATCGCGAAAAGATCAACTTGGTTCAGAAACTATAACTAGTTTCGATATTCGCTTGAAGCTTGCTAACCGTGAGCCTGCGATGGATATTCAGGCCATGCATACCATGGAGCACTTGGGTGCAACTTATTTACGTAATAGTGAGAAATGGGGGAGCCGAACCGTTTACTTTGGCCCCATGGGATGTCGTACGGGATTTTATGTCATCTTTCATGGCGATTATAAATCGGAGGATATCATCGAGCTTACAAAGGAGCTGTTTCAGTTTATGGCCAATTTCAAAGATGAGATTCCTGGAGCTAAACGCATCGAGTGTGGATATAGCTTGAGTCATGATTTACCTATGGCCAATTTTGAATCGAAACGATTCTACGATAATGTACTTTCAAACCTGAGTGATGAAAATCTGAATTACCCAATTTAGTGTCTATTTTAATGTATTAATAGAATGAACTCCTGCCTTAAAAAACAGGAGTTTTTTCATGATAGATTAGCTTGATGAAGGCATTGAAAATTTAGAAAGCTTTTGTTTGCATAAGAAGGAATCATTGCAGACCTTTGGGTGTTCTTTTATTAAGGGCTGTATGGGGATTCATTTGAGAACTATTCCATCATGAAATACAGCTCTATTTTATAGGTTTACAACTAGATGAGCGAAATTATAATTAAAAATGCAGAGCAAATTGAGGGCATCAGAAAGAGTTCTCAATTAGCTGGAAATACACTTAAATTTATTAGCGATTATGTGAAAGAAGGCGTGAATACGCTTTACCTTGATACTTTAATCGAAAAATATATACGCGACAATGGGGCAATTCCTGCACCATTGAACTATCACGGCTTTCCAAAATCATGTTGCATCTCTTTAAACGATGTGATTTGTCATGGTATTCCCAATGAGCAAACCGTTTTGAAAGAAGGGGATATCCTGAATGTGGATGTAACCACTATTTTGGATGGCTATTATGGGGATACCAGTACCATGTTTACCATTGGCGAAGTATCTAAACAGGCAGCTAAATTGGTCGAAGATACTGAGCATGCCTTATATTTAGGTATAGAGCAGGTAAAGCCAGGCAATTACTTTGGTAACATTGGTTTTGCTATTGGTCGTTTTGCCAAGGCAAAAAAATATGGTGTGGTTTACGAGTTCTGCGGCCATGGTATTGGTATGGAATTTCATGAAGAGCCACAGGTTGAGCATATTGCACAACGTAACTCTGGTGAGATGATGCAGGAAGGCATGATTTTCACCATCGAACCGATGATTAATATGGGTAAGGCTCGTGCTAAAGTAGATGAGGTAGATGGTTGGACAGCTCGTACAATCGACAAGAAACTATCGGCACAATTTGAGCATACTATTTTAGTAACCAAAGAGGGATATGAGATTTTAACTGATGTGGGTGAATACGATATCTTCAAGTAAAGATTAAAGGATAAAGTAAATAAGGATAAAAGTAAAGCTTGACTTTTCGACTATTCAGACCTTTTGACTTTTACAAACCTTTCAGACTTTTAAAGACTTTTAATAAATGAAAAATGTAGCTGTTATTCTTGCGGGAGGTACAGGTAAGCGTATGGGAGCTTATCTTCCTAAGCAATTTTTGAAAATTGCAGGTAAGTCTATCATTGAGCACAGCATTGCCATATTCGAGCAGCATGCTGGTATCTCAGAAATTTGTGTGGTTATCCATTCAAACTTTGTAACTAATGTAGAACACATTGTTAGTGAGGCTGGTTTTTCAAAAGTTCATAAAATCCTGTGTGGAGGTAAGGAGAGAAGTGACTCAAGTTTAGCTGCTATTTTAGCCTACGAGAAAGAGCCGAATGTGAATTTGATTTTTCATGATGCTGTTCGTCCTTTTGTCAATCAACGAATTATCGATGATGTGGTTTCTAGTTTGGCTGAGGGGAAATCAGTCGCTGTAGCTATTCCAAGTACAGATACCATTTTTAAGCTGAATGATGATAAATGTATAGAATCTGTTCCGCCACGCGATTATCTTTATAGAGCACAAACGCCACAGGCATTTTCTTGCGAAACCATTAAGAAGGCCTACGACTTAGCATTAAGGGATCCAAACTTTAAAGCTAGCGACGATTGTGGTGTGGTTTTGAAATATCTGCCTAAGGAGCCGATTCATATTGTAGAAGGTGACGAGAATAATATCAAAATTACTTTTGAACAAGATTTAGCTAAAGGTGAAAATTTGATTGATTTATAACTTGAATTTACAAATATAAAATGCCCCTCAGAATATAGATTCTTGAGGGGCATTTCTGTATGTTGTATTTTCTATCTAGTTTCTATGTTCTACACGAAGCAAGTCAAAAATAGTTTTAACAGGATTAAAAGTGATGGTTGGAACTTCAACAAAAATCGTATTCCAATCAGCCATTGCACCGTTCCAAAGTCCAGGGAGCTCCATGGCTTTTAGTGGTGCACCATTGTGAGCTTTTTTAGAAATAAAACCTGTTTCTGGATCAACAAATTGAGTCAGATCAAACTTTTTACCCTTATAATCTTTGATTCCACAAACCAAGTCGACAGGATTGAAATGGGTTGAAGCCGCCAAAATTTTGGCTTGCTTTTTATCCTCATGGTCAATCTGAGAACTCTCAATAATATGTAGAGATGAAGAGTTATCTGAGTTTTTCACCCAGAAAGGTCCACCACCAGGCTCTCCTTCGTTCACAACCATTCCACAAACACGAATGGGTCTGTTAAACTTTTTAAGGAGATAAGCTCTAAGTTTATCTGGATTATCGGTTTTTAATGTCTTTGGTGTTTTGATGCAAAGTTGCTCAACTGAAAAACTTAGCATCTCATTCAATTTATCAGCACTAAGATCAAGCTTGGGATTATCCAACTCATTCATATAATGGAACATCTGTGCCTGATATTTTAATAAAACACCAGCCAATGCTTCTTTGTATTTATAGGTTGGCTCTTTTAGTCTATCAGGAACGACATTGTCGATATTCTTAATGAAAACCAAATCAGCTTTTAGCTCATTTAAGTTTTCGATAAGAGCACCATGTCCACCAGGTCTAAAAAGGATGCTTTCATCAACATTCTTAAATGGCTTATTCTCCATGTCAACAGCAATGGTATCGGTAGACGCTTTCTGATATGAGAAAGTCACTTTAAGTTTCCCATCGTACTTTTTCTCGAAGGCCGATCTTGATTTCTTAAGTTTTCGTGCAAAAAGTTTCTTATGCTCTTCGGATATGGTCAGATGTAGCTGAGCGGTTCCTTTATAATTCTTTGCATAATGCAAAGCTTCTGCCCAATGCTCTTCGAAAGCTGTTCGGGAATAGTCTTGGTATTTGTGAAACCTTAGTAAGCCCTTAGGTTTGTTACTATAGTTTAGGCCATTTGCATAAAGTAAGGTGTTAAGAATTTCTTTGAAATTATTTTTTTCTAATAATCTCTCTATATCCATGCCTTTCTTCTGCAAGGCAGCTCTTAGGTCAACAAAAAAAGCAAAGTCTTCGATGTTTTCAAAAAACTTAAACATGCCTTCAGGAGATTTATCTTTCATATAAGCAAGATAATCTTCTTCGGTTTCCTGATAGTTTTTGATAAAATCGTAGAGCTTTTGAAACATTCGAGTTGCAGCTCCAGATGCTGGGACAAACTTGATGACAGAAAGTTTTTTGGGACGATTGATGTAATTATCTCTGAAAACCTTGATTTCTTCATCTTCAATTCTCATAATCCCATCGGTAATGATGGCTGGGTTTACAAGATTAACTTTTGGAAAACCTGTTTCGAAGTGTTTCAATTGTTCTTCGATTTTGGTTTTGTCCATACCTCGTTTTTTAATGAGGCTAAGGTCTTTTTTTGAGAACATGGTTTTGCTTTTTTGTAAGTTGTCGAAGGAGCAATATAAAAATTTGTTTCCAATATGAATTCTATTTTAGTCAATATTTTGATAAGTTATATCGTGTATTGTTCTTAAGTGTCATTAAGACAATGATTTAAATTAGGGTCTGAAATAAAAGATTTATATCAGTAAAAATAAAAGCAGCAAAATTTTGTTCAAGACGAGAAAAATATGACTGGTTTCATAAGGATTGAAATATGCCCATAAGTTTGTACTTTTGCGACAAAGTAAAAACAAATATGCAAACAGATATATACCCTTGGGGGCATAGCAAACGCTATAACGATTTTCCTGGTTTTTTTAAGAAGAAGTTTTCGGAACGTATTCAGAAAGTAACTATTGATGCGGGTTTCACTTGTCCTAATAGAGATGGGAGCAAGGGAACAGGTGGTTGTACCTATTGCAACAATAAGAGTTTTAATCCAGCTTATTGTACACCCAAAGAATCGGTGACTGAACAGATTGAAAAGGGAATTCTATTTTTTTCAAGCAAGTATAAAACACAAAAATATCTGGCCTACTTTCAAGCTTTCTCAAATACTTATGGAGAACTTGATCTTCTAAAACAACTCTACGAAGAAGCGCTTTCTCACGATAAAGTTATTGGTTTGGTCATTGGTACACGTCCCGATTGTATTACAGAACCTCTTCTAAATTACCTTGAGGGTTTGGCTAAGGATTATTATATCGCTGTAGAGTATGGTGTTGAATCAGCAAATAATCAAGCTTTAGATGCAATTAATCGCGGACATAGCTATGAAGAGGCTGAAGCGACAATTTTAGATACGGCTAATAGAGGCATTCATATTGGTGCACATTTGGTTAATGGCTTACCTCACGATACACCGGAGATGATGTTGGAGCATGCCATTCGTTTATCTAATCTACCTATCGAGACTCTTAAGCTACATCAGTTGCAGATTTTGAATCATACAACAATGGCTAAGGAGTATGCGGAAGATCCGAATCGTTTCCACTTATTTGGGATGGAGGAATATATTGATTTTGTAATAGATGTAATGGAGCAAATAAATCCTGAAGTGATGATGGATCGTTTCGTGAATCAGGCACCTCCAGGTTGGTTGATTGCACCCAAGTGGGGCATCAAAAATTTCGAGTTTGTGGCAAAACTAGAAAAGCGATTGGTAGAAAGAGATACCTGGCAAGGTCGTTTGTACAAAAAAATCCTGATCGCCTAAATAAGAGATCAGGATCAATATATAGACTGTGGTTGAATTTACTTGATCGTTTTTAGCATATTGGCTGCCTTAGGGTGGCCTAATTTTTTTGCATATTCTAAGTTTGCCTTAGCCAGTTTAGTGTCTTTTATATTGAAGTAGGCAATGCCTCTGGCATATATAGCTAGTTTAAATTTCTTGTCAATTTTAATGGCCTTGCTATAGTTGTTGATGGCTTCTTTGTATTTGTTTAAGCAATCTAAAGCGACCCCCTTGTTGTAATACAGTCCCGAAACATCAAGGCCATTTTCTATAGCCTTATCGTATTCTCTTATGGCAGCATTAAAATTCCCAAGATAGTATAAGGAGATACCTTTATAGTGCAAGGCTTTTAAATGATAAGGATTGGCTTCGAGAATTTGATCGTAGTCCTTAATAGCCTCATTGTATTTACCTGTATTTTCGTAGATAATAGCTCTATTTAAAAGTGCTTCTTCTGAATAGCCCTGGATTTTAATGATATGATTAAAATCCTTCAGTGCTTTGGTATTCTCCGATAAAAATGAGTTTGAAATAGCACGATTGAAATATGCAGGGAGAAAATCCTTATCTAAGCTTAATATTTCAGAGAAAACCTGATTGGCAGCTTTGAACTTTTTCTTCTCAAATAATTCCATACCCTTCTTATTGAGCTTGTCAATTTTCATCTGTGTACATGATGAAAAACTCAAGGCAAAAAGTAGAATAAAGCTTATGAATTTTAATCTCTTAATAACAATAGACATAAAAGGGAATTATAAATTTTGATCTAATGTAAATAATATCGACAAAACTTAAAAATGTTTTGCCGATATATATTGTAAATTAAAGAGCTTCTAAATCTAATCTTTGAAAAGCTTCTTTATTAAATCTTTCTTTCCCATGTTGATTAGCTCAGTCTTTATTGCGTTTCGATATTCATTTTTATACCAGAATAAGAATTTACGTTGTGAGAGTTTATCTTCCTTTGTTTTAGGCGTGTAAACCTCTTTCTGCGTATAAGGGTGGTAGCCCGAATAATATATAACTGTTGCAACGGTCATTGGTGTTGGTGTAAAGTCCTGAACTTGCTCAAGTTTGAAATCGAGTTCCTTTGTTTTTACAGCTAAATCAGCCATATCAACACCTTGCGATCCAGGATGACTGGATATAAAGTAGGGGATTAATTGCTGATTAAGCCCTTCTTCCTTATTTATCTTATCGAAGAGATCCTTAAGCTCATAAAATAATTTAAATGAAGGCTTACGCATGATATCTAAAACTTCGTCAGAAGTGTGCTCTGGCGCGACCTTCAATCGTCCGGATACGTGATTTTTAATCAGTTCAACTGCATATTCACGATTAGCCTTATTTGCTTCTTCGTCCTTGGTCTTGTGAAGCATCAGGTCGTAACGAACACCACTACCAATAAATGATTTCTTAACACCTGAGATATTATCAACCGCTTTGTAGATGTCAAGCATTGGTTTGTGATTGGTATTCAGGTTAGGACAAACATTTGGATGAATACATGAAGGACGTCTACATGTTTGGCAAATGCTTTCAAAAATTCCTTTCATCTGGTACATATTGGCCGAAGGACCACCCAGATCAGATAAATAGCCTTTAAAGTCAGGCATTTTTGTAACGTATTCAACCTCTTTTAGAATTGACTTCTGTGATCGGTTTGCAATGAATTTACCCTGATGAGCAGATATTGTACAGAATGAGCAACCACCGAAACATCCTCTATGCATGTTGATAGAGAATTTAATCATATCATATGCAGGGATTTTCTTGTTTTTATAACGAGGGTGAGGCATACGCGTGTATGGCAAATCGAAAATAGAGTCAAGCTCCTTTTCCTTCATCACAGGGTAGGGAGGATTTACTATAATCTCAGAATCCTTATAGCCTTGAATTAGCTTTTTTGCCATCATGGAATTAGATTCCATTTCAATATGGCGAAAGTTACCTGAAAATTTCTTCTTATCCTTTAAACAATCCTCGTGTGAATACAGCTCTTGAACTTCCCACTTTTTCTTAGTTGAATAATCTTCACCTTTTTTGGTAATAAATGAAGTTTGAGGAATCGTTGTTAGTGTTTCAAAAGGAACACCTCTTTTAAGCAAACGAACGATCTCTTTGAGAGGTTTCTCACCCATACCATAAACCAATAAATCGGCTGCACTGTCGCATAGAATACTAGGTCTTAACTCATCCAGCCAATAGTCGTAATGTGTTAAACGACGCAGAGAGGCTTCGATACCACCCAACAAAATAGGAGTGTCAGGATATAGTTTTTTTAGAATCTTAGAATACACGATACTTGGCATATCTGGTCTTTGTCCATGTCTACCATCTGGCGTATAAGCATCATCGTGACGCAATCGACGATTCGCAGTATAATGATTCACCATGGAATCCATATTGCCAGCTGTAATGCCGAAGAACAAGCGCGGTACGCCTAACTTCTTGAAGTCGCGTAAATCGTCTTGCCAATTAGGTTGAGGAACAATAGCAACCTTTAAGCCTTCATTTTCAAGAATTCGCCCAATAACTGCTGAACCAAATGAAGGATGGTCGACATAGGCGTCACCGCTAAATAAAATAACATCTAGCTCTTCCCATCCTCTTTCTGCGACTTCTTTTGCAGAAGTTGGTAGCCATTGGTTGTATAGTCCTGATATATCGTCTTTCATCTCTATTTTTTCTTTGACTGTCCGATATATAAAATATCGAAAGCTCGTTTACTAAATTTCTGTCTCGATTAACATCAAAACATACAAAACGTATTATTTTCGCGCTTTTGACGCAAAGTTACTACTTTATTTATAAAGATTTTAAAGAAGCTTCTATTTATACTAGGGAAGAGTTGATCTGTTATCTTTGGTAGTTCTGTGTTTTTTTACAAAAATTGAGATTTACTTCATGACATATTTTTCATATCATACTCACACAAATTATTGCGATGGTAAGGCTGAAGCGGAAGCTTTCATAAAACGAGCAATCGAATTACAGATGAAAGCTGTGGGTTTTTCTTCTCATGCACCATTTCCTGTTGAGGTTTCCTGGAATATGGATGAGAATCGATTGATGAGTTACGTGAATGAAATTAGGGCCTTGTCTGATAAATATCAAGATGAAATTGATGTTTATCTCTCATTAGAGTTGGATTATATACCAGGAGTTACGAAACCATTTGCTCAAAGAATAATGGATTGTGGCTTAGATTATACGATAGGATCTGTACATCTGGTTAAATCACCAGTTGAAAATGAATTTCTATTTCTGGATGGACCAGACACAAATTATTCTCATGGATTGGAATGTTTCTACGAAGGAGATATAAAGAAAATGGTTAAGGACTATTTTTCACAAATTAACGAGATGATTCTAGTTCAGAAACCAGATATTATTGGCCATATCGATAAAATAAAGATGAATAATAAAGCTCGATACTTTTCAGAAGAGGAAAAATGGTATCAAGATTTATTGAATGAATCAATCGCTGTTTTAAAGGAAACAGATTGTATTGTGGAAATTAATACGCGCGGGCTTTATACAAAGAAATCACCTGCATTTTATCCTGACTTTAGTTTTGCAAAAACATGCAAAAAGAATAATATTCCTATGACCATCAGCACAGATGCTCATCACCCCGATGAATTATTGCTATATTTTGATGATGCTGCCAAAATGCTGAAAGAATCTGGATATGATAGCATTCGGATTTATGATAAAGGAAAGTGGAAAGATGCTGGCATATAAAATATCAATAATGTTGATTAATTATGAGAATAAATACTATTTTTACTCGATTGAAAATTGGCTGAGCTTACGTTTTATCTAGTAATAGGAGTTGGTTTTTATTTCTAGGTGGTCTTATAATTTAAAAAGAGTTACGAGTGGATTCATATTCTTCGGAATATTGTTTTGACTGAGGCATATAGAGTTAGACACTGTTTCTGAGTCCATTTTAATATAAAATATTTACCGATGAAATTGGTTGATCCCAAAGATTTATTGAAAGCGAGTGAAAGTTTAAATTGGTTTGGAGGGGAGAGCTTTGCCAAGCTATTAATGTATATTCTGCGATTGAATAAATTGAACGATTTGTATTCTGCAAATTGTGAGAAATCAGGTGTAGAATTTATTGATGGTTTGATAGATGACTTGGGAATCAAATTTGAATTTGATGAAGAAGAGTTGAAGCGTATTCCTTTGGATGGAAGCTTTATTAGTATTTCCAATCACCCATTTGGTGGGATTGATGGCATATTGCTAATTAAACTACTCAGTGATGTTCGTCCCGATTTTAAGGTTATGGCTAATTTCATTCTTCAAAAGATAGAGCCATTAAAGGATTGTTTCTTGGGTGTAAACCCTTTCGAAGACAGAAAAGCTGCTGCTTCTAGTATGGGAGGAATAAAAGAGGCCTTACGTCACATGAACGCGGGGGCTCCTTTAGGAATTTTTCCGGCAGGAGAAGTTTCGACTTACCAATCAGAATCTAAGAATATTACAGATAAACAATGGCAGCCTCCTATTCTTAAATTTATTAAGAAAGCTGAAGTCCCTGTTGTGCCAATCCATTTTCAAGGAAGTAATAGTTTGATGTTTTACTTGATGGGAATGATTCACCCTGTTTTGAGAACAGTAAAACTACCATCGGAACTATTAAATAAAAAGAATAAAGTCATTCGTCTTCGTATTGGGAATCCTATTTCGGTTAAGGATCAAAAAGGTTTTACCGATATTAACCAGTACGGACGCTTCTTAAGAGCGAAAACCTATATGCTGGGAAGTGCTGTTGAGGTGAAAAAGTTCTATGAAAATAAGTCTACGGCTAAAAAGAAAAAGGCTGCTGATGTTATTCCTCCAGTAGACCCTAAGTTGATAAGTAAGGAGATTGCAAACTTATCGGAGCATTTACTTTTTAAGTCGAGGAAGTTTTCTGTTTATTGTGCTCCTTCGGATGAGATGCCTAATGTCCTCAATGAAATTGGTCGTTTAAGAGAAATTACCTTTCGTGAAGTTGGTGAAGGAACCAATCAGAGCATTGATGTTGATGAGTACGATTTGTATTACCATCAGCTCTTTATTTGGGATGAAGAGAATCTTAAAATTGTTGGAGCATATCGTGTAGGAAAGGGGAGGGAGATTTTGAATAAGTATGGATTGAAAGGATTTTATCTACAATCCTTATTTAAAATGAAGAAGGCCTTTCAACCTGTATTGAGTGAGTCAATCGAACTAGGTCGATCTTTCATTGTTAAAGAATATCAAAGAAAGCCGATGCCACTTTTCTTATTGTGGAAAGGGATTATGTACTTCTTGCTTAAAAATCCAGATTGCCGTTATTTAATTGGTCCTGTTAGTATTAGTAATGAGTATTCTAATACATCAAAAGACCTGATAATTAAATTTATTATGCGTAACTATTTCGATTACGAGATGGGGCAGTTTATCAAGTCGCGCAATAAATTTAAAGTAAAAGTGAAAGGTCTTGATATGGATATTTTACTTGAAGCTGCGAAGAGTGATATTAATAAGCTTGATAAATTAATTGGTGATTTTGAAGTTTCTAATGATAAGCTTCCAGTATTATTAAAGAAGTATATCTCATTAAATGCCAAAATTGTTGGTTTTAATATCGATCCAAACTTTAACGACTGTTTGGATGGTTTAATCGTTGTAGACTTATTCGATGTTCCTGTAAATATGATTGAATCATTGACAAAGGAGATCAATAGCGAAGAGGTATCAAGTCGTTTTGTTACTCGAGAAATGAATTAAGTCAATTATTTTATTCTTTGTTAACACAATATTTTAAAGAAGCAGAGGTGTAATTGCATATAATTACGATCTTTGTTGCTGAATTTTTTATTTGCAAAAGCCCATCACTTGGATATTCAATATATAATCAAAGGAATTCTTATAGGTCTCATGGCTTCAATACCATTGGGACCAATTGGTGTCTTAATCATTCAGAAGACACTTCAGAAAGGTAGACTTGCTGGTTTTGTTTCTGGTTCAGGAGCTGCAGTTGCAGATACTTTATTTGCATCAATCGCGGTATTAGGTTTGGGTTTTGTTATCAACTTTATTCAAGCTCAAGAATTTTATTTTAGATTAATTGGATCTATCTTCTTGGTGTTTGTTGGTTTAAGGATCTTCTTCACAAATACTATAAAGCAATTCCGGAAATCTCAAACACCTGGTAAACGAGGTATGCTGGGGGATTTTCTTGCCATCTTTTTTCTGACTCTTTCTAATCCAATAGCAGTCTTGTTTTTTGGAGCCATGTTTGCTGGAGCATCTGTTTTTGGAGATGCTAACTCAACAAGGGTATCTATGTTTTTATTGCTAGGTGTATTGCTAGGTGGAGCATTATGGTGGTATGCACTTTCAACTTTAGTTAATGTTTTCAGAAAAAAATTCAGGCTAAAGCAGATGTTTTGGATCAATAAGATTTCAGGAATCATTATTGCTGTTTTGGGTTTTCTTGTATTCCTTTCTTGTTTCGAACCTGTGAAATCATTTTTAGAATAAAAGAGAATTAGATTTATCGAATATAAAAAAAGGAGAAAGTAATTAATTTACTTTCTCCTTTTTATTAGATCTTGTTTTTGTTCTAATCAGATTATTTAATCGTTACCAGAGTTGCACCATAGCCATATTCTTTGAAAGAGGCATCTTGTGAACTATGCTTCTTATACTTTCTTTTCAGTTCACTAAGCACCTTTTGTTTCAATGTGCCATTTCCAATTCCATGAATAAAGACGATTTTTTTGCCTCTATTACTTTCATTCTCTCGTAATACCTCATGAAATTTTTCCATCTGGAAATTCAGGATATCAGCATTTGAGAAGCCTGTAACAGAATCGATTAGTTTATTGATGTGTAAGTCAACTTCCAAAATATTAGTCTTAGGATTTAGTTTTGGACTTTGAATTTTAGTTTCTGTACTTTCTTTTTCTCGAATTAGCTTATTAAAATCTTTTTGGCTCAACTCATCAAGCTTTTGCTCTATGTCATCGGCTGTGAGTTGATGAATAATGACTTGTTCGTGAAAATAATCGGTAAGCTTATAGGAATTCGATTTGTAAAATTTCAACGCCTGAATTTTCACAGTTTTATTAATAGGTGTTTTAGGGGTAAAGTCACCTGATTGATAATACAAAACTTGAAAATGAAATGCACTTAGTTTACCAAGATCTTTCTGATCGAACTCGGTTAGTAATATTTTTGAATTCGGGTCGATATTACCAGTTGTAATGCCTTCGAACTTCCCAGCATTCTGATTGAAAAAGCTGTAAAGAAGGATTGAATTGGTATCATTAATAAGGTAGAGTTCTAGTGGACTGGAAGTGATTTCATAACCCGCTCGAGGAACAAAGGCAAAATAAACATCTTCCTTTTGAACTTTTAGTGGTTCGCTTTTAGCGTTTGTTGTCACTTTTTTATTAGATGACAGGCTATGGGAAGCTGAAGAATTTCCCTCTGACTGCGATTCCATGACAACTAGATCCTTTTTAAGAGTTGGTATTTCGAAATCATCTTCATCATTAAGAACCATTACGGTTTTGGCATCGATAATACGGGTAACTTTACCGCCTCCGGTCTCGCTTAGAAATTTGACTTTATCTCCAATATTTATTTGCATGTGATATCTAGTTTATTGCCAGCAGATATGAGACTTTGAAAAAAACATTTCTAATGAGTGTAATCTGAGGCATAGTTTTATAATACGAACAAAGTTAACTATTTTTGCACACCAATTCTATTCTCTAACAAAGGAGAGTGGTATTGTTAGAGAAATATTTAGAGGAGAGATGGAAATAAGAACCGAAGAAACAATAATGAATCAAAAGCACATTCAAATATCAAATTTCACATACGATTTACCCGATGAGAAGATTGCCAAATATCCTTTAGGCAGTCGTGAAGAATCGAAATTGTTGGTGTACAAAAATAATGAAATTAGAGAACGAGGATTCCAAAATTTGCCTGAAGAAATAGCAGAAGGCACAACAATGGTTTTCAATAATACGAAGGTCATTCAGGCTAGGTTAATTTTTTATAAAGAAACTGGTGCTCGTATTGAGATCTTTTGTTTGGAACCTTTGAATCCTGCTGATTATAACTTAGCTTTTCAGGCAAAAGGTGTTTGTACATGGAAGTGTATTATTGGGAATTTACGTAAGTGGAAAACGGGAATTCTTAAAATGAGTTTCATGTTTGAGGGTAAGGAAGAGTTGCTTTGTGCAGAACATATTGAGAATTTGGATGGTGCTCATGAAATTAAATTCACATGGGAAAACCAGACTTTAAGTTTCAGCGAAGTTCTTGAATTGACAGGTAAAATTCCAATTCCCCCTTATTTGAATCGTGATACCGAAAATTCTGACTTAGTTCGTTACCAAACCGTTTATTCTAAGCATGAAGGTTCTGTGGCTGCTCCAACTGCTGGCCTGCATTTCACTGATTCTGTCTTTAGCCGATTAGATACAAATGGTGTAAAAAGAGCTGAGTTGACACTTCATGTTGGTGCAGGAACTTTTAAGCCAGTTAAAGTAGAACTGATTGGAGATCATGAAATGCACACTGAGCATATTCAGGTGAATATAAAGAGTTTGCAGCAAATTATTGATTCTGAAAATGATATCGTAGCAGTAGGTACTACATCTGTCCGAACCCTTGAAAGTTTGTATTGGCTGGGAGTCAAGCTATTATTAGGGAAAGAGAATCCATATTTGCTTGAACAGTGGGATGCCTATACACTTGATGGAACTTGTACACGTGTTGAATCTTATCAAGCGATTATAGATTTTATGAGAAAGGAGAATTTATCTTTGTTTAATGCCGCAACACAAATTATAATTGCACCTGGTTACGATTTTAAAGTGATTTCAGGATTGGTGACAAATTTTCACCAGCCCCAGAGCACTTTGCTTTTATTAATTTCAGCTTTAGTAGGAGATCGATGGCGCGAAATTTATGATTATGCTTTGAATAATGAGTTCCGATTTTTGAGTTATGGAGATAGTTCTTTATTGATGAAGTCTTAATCGAAGATATATTAATAGATTTTATTATATTTATTATCAATAAGAGCTTTTGCTTTTGTTGCTAGAGTTTGTAGCTCAATATCCATCATCTTAAATAAAGGAATACGTCATTTATGAGAAATCTCTTCTATATAGTAGCTTGCTTACTTATATCGATTATTGTCGGCTTACTTTCTCCTCTGATTTCACCAGAATTATTTAATTTTGTTAAACTTGATGATAGTAAGGAATTAGAATACACCGAAGTTGTTGAGATTGAACCTGAAGAAGTAGCTGTGAAAGCTATCGATCCTAAAACAAAAAAGGATAAGAATCTTCAAATTGTTGAAGAATCTAAGATTATTCCTAATGAAAATATCGACGACGATAATTATGTCGAGGAATTACCTCCTGAAACTCTGTTTCGGATCAATAGGTATGGTAAATGGGAATTCTGGAATTATTATCGTGATGTGAGCAGGATGAAGTTCTCAAAGAAAATGAGGAATTTATACGAAGAAACTTATGGAATTAAGAATATGAAGGATCCTAAGTTTAAATATTCAATACACGTTTTTGCAAGTGAAAAAACAACTCGTATTAGTCAGTTGAAATTAAATGGGTTGTATGAAAACTTCGATAATGATGAAAACCTCTATCGATATTTTTATCGTAGTTACGATAATTATTGGGTATGTCGTCGAGAGTTAAGAGATGTTCGATCTAAAGGTTTCCCAGACGCATATATCGTGAAATTATAAATGAGTTTAAGTTTAGGATTTTCAAAAAAATAAGACAAAAAAAAGAGTAGCTTATCGCTACTCTTTTTTTTTTGATTATTGATCTTTAGATCTTGGATGACAATTTTTGATTGTCTCTTTCAAATAATCTCTATCTAGATGAGTATAGATTTCAGTTGTTAAAATAGACTCATGTCCTAACATTTCTTGAACAGCTCGTAAATCTGCTCCACCTTCTACTAGGTGAGAAGCAAATGAGTGACGGAAAGTATGAGGAGAAACATTCTTGGTTAAACCAACTTTCTTAGAAAGGTTCTTGATGATAGTGAAAATCATAACACGAGAAAGTTTGCGACCTCTACGGTTTAAGAATAAAATATCTTCGCTATCCTTATCAATGTTTAATTTACCTCTATAGCTCTTAAGGTATAATTTGATTTCCTTTTTAGCTCGTTTCCCAATTGGAATTAAACGCTCTTTGTTTCCCTTACCATGAATTTTAATAAAACCCATTCTGAAATGTAAGTTAGAAACTCTAAGGTCAATTAATTCAGAAACACGTAGTCCACAAGAATAAAGAGTCTCTAGGATCGCTCTATTTCTTTGTCCTTCAGCTTTGTTTGTATCAACAGCCTTAACTAAAATGTCAATTTCTTCAACAGTTAAGGTGTGAGGAAGTTTACGTCCAATTTTTGGAGCTTCCAATAAAGCTGTTGGATTTCTGTCAATTATCTCTTCAAGTAATAAGTACTTAAAGTAAGCTTTGATACCAGAAATAACACGAGCTTGAGTTCTAGGGCTTGTACCTGCGTCATTAATCCAGGTAACAAAATCCTTAAGGTCTTGTAAAACAACTTCAACAGGGGCTACGGTTCTGCCTTGCTCCTTGAAAAAAGTTGTTAATTTAGTGATGTCATTGATGTAAGCATCAATAGAATTCTTGGATAAAGACTTTTCCAACGTGAGATAAGTCTTAAAATTCTCAATTGTTGTTGTCCAATTCATTTCAATTAATTTTAAGTATGTAGTTTAGTTGTAATTGTTAATCAAATCTATTTTACTAGTTTTGCTTTAACGATAGCAATATACGTATTTTTATGATAATATTACAAAACATTGTATGAATTTATTACGTAAGGTTTGCAAAAATCTGATAAGAACTCTATGTTAAACTAAAGTGAAATTTTGACGAAATGAAAATTTTAATCCTAAATGGACCTAATTTAAACTTATTGGGGACAAGAGAAAAAACGATTTATGGATCAGAAAGTTTCGATCAATATTTCGAAGAATTAATGCGTGTATTTCCTGATTTTACTTTAGAATATTTTCAATCAAATGTTGAGGGTGAGATTATTAATAAAATTCATGAAGTCAGGTTTTCGTTTGATGGAATTGTGTTGAATGCTGCGGCTTATACGCATACTTCAGTTGCTATTAGAGATGCAATATCGGCTGTCGATATTCCAATTGTTGAAGTCCATATTTCAAATGTACATAAAAGAGAAGCCTTTAGACATACGAGTATGATTAGTGCAAGTTGTGTTGGTGTAATTGCTGGATTTGGCTTGGATTCTTATCGATTAGGGGTAGAAGCTCTTTCAAAAATGAATCAGGATAAATAAGTTTTTTTTTGACAAATGGTAAGATTTCTCTTGATAAGATATTTATTGATTGTTGTTTTTTTGTATTTATCAAAATTGACGAATTAATGTTTTGAATAGATTAAAATCTAATTCAATGAAAAAATCGTTAGACTCTCCTAATTTATTTAGACTTATTCCATTTATGCGTTTCGCAAACGTTTTACAAAGCCCTTCACCTTTAATATTCTGCGATACGATGGTTTATACTTGCAAAAATTCATACTTTAGTTTTTGAAGAGGAAATCAGATGTCTATATCTGAGGATTTGCTTTTATTTTGTGTTACAAACATCGCATTTATAAGAGTAATTCTAGATTTCTATATCCCCGTTTTATAACGTGAAAATGACTGCGGATTTGTCGCGCTTTTGTTAAGAATTAATGGGGTTATGTGAAATTATTTCGTGTTTATGCTAGTTTGTTATTTTGTTAGAAATATGAGCTTTGTTAAAAGATTTACTTATCTTTTATATCTAGACTTTTAATAGAAAAATCACAATAAATAATACACAATTCATCTTTTCGTAAATTTGTTATTCATGCTGTTATCAGTATATGTTCAGTTTATATTAAAATTTTAATTATGAAGAAAGGTACCAAAATCATTGCTACAATCTCTGATAAGAAATGCGATGTTGAATTTTTGACTGAACTCTTCGAAGAGGGCATGAATGTTGTTCGTTTAAACACGGCTCATCAGTCTCATGCAGATGCACAAAAGGTGATTGATAATGTGCGAATGGTCTCAGATAAGATTGCCTTATTAATTGATACAAAAGGGCCTGAGATTAGAACGGTTGGGATTCAAAAAGACTTTTTTCTTTCTACAGGAGATAAGATGAAAGTCGTTGGATCTAAATCAAATATTAGTGAAGAAAATACTTTCTCTGTTAGTTATGATTTTTTTGTACAAGACATTAAAGTAGGAGATAGGGTGCTTATTGATGATGGAGATCTTGAACTTCTTGTAATTGAAAAGAATGATGATTTCTTGACTGTTGAAGCACAGAATGATGGTGCTTTGAAGAATCGTAAGAGTGTTAATATACCTGGCGTTTCAATCAACTTACCTTCTTTGAGTGAAAAGGATAGAGAATTTATTCAATTTGCCATCGATCAGGATATTGATTTTATCGCTCATTCATTTGTTCGTAAAAAAGAGGACGTTTTGGAGATTCAGAAGATTCTTGATGCAAGAGAGTCTAAGATTAAGATTATTGCTAAGATTGAGAATCAAGAAGGTGTTGATAATATCGATGAAATTCTTGAATATGTCTATGGTGTAATGGTAGCCAGAGGTGATTTAGCTATTGAGATTCCAGCTGCAAAGATTCCCGTAATACAACGAAGAATTGTTCGTAAATGTATCGATGCTAAAAAATCGGTGATTATTGCAACTCAAATGTTGCACTCGATGATAGAAAATCCTCGTCCAACACGTGCTGAGGTGAGTGATATTGCAAATGCAATTTATAACAGAACTGATGCAATAATGCTGAGTGGTGAAACAGCTTATGGCGATTACCCAGTTGAGGCTGTTAGAGTGATGACTGAGGTGGCTATGGAAGTTGAGAAAGAGTTGTATCCTGATAAACTTGCTCGTGAACCGAGACATAAGGAGGTGACTTCAGTTTTGGCACGCTCAGCAGTAAATGCTTCACAATTCCTTCCTATTAAAGCTATTGTAACTGATACGCTTACAGGTAGAACGGGACGTTATTTATCTGCCTATAGAGGAAATGTTCCTGTTTATGCTCTTTGTTACTCGAAACGCGTAATGAGAGAATTAGCTTTGTCTTATGGAGTGGAAGCAGATTACAAAGAATTGTTAGCTAGTCGTGATGAATTTGTGAAAGAAGCAATATTAACCTTAATGGGTAAAGGTTACTTTACAAGTGAAGATTCTGTGATCATATTAGGTGGTAGTTTTGGACCATCAAAAGGTGTTAGTTTTATGGAAGTTTCCAATGTTTATCAACTAACCCATAAAGTTTAGTCGATTCTCGAATTAGTATATAAAAACAAATGCTCATATCTGATTGAATATGAGCATTTGTTATTTTTGATTCATCTATTTTGGCATTAAGATGACTTTCATTTCACAACGTTGGCAGTTGAACTCCAAACTGTATTTTCTATTATTATCTACTAAATAAAGTGGTCCTGGTTTTTCGCCAATTGTCTTTACGAGCTTCGGACATTTCCCAAATTCATAGCGTAAGCAATGTTTGGTTACCATAAGCGTTTTACCATCGAAATTTTTCTGAAGTTCGAAGGCTTTTTCAATATCATTAACCCCACATTTTTTGTAGAAATCTTCCGCTTTGCAGTTACTCACATTCCCCATATAAGTAATCTTGTCTGCATAATATTTTGGATGAGCAATTAAAGGACGTGTTTCCTCTTTTTCTGCTAAATCAATTCGAGCCTGACTTAATTCTTCTAGAGTTTTTCTTCGTAGCTCGTTCAATAATTTAGCTTGTATAAAAGGTGTATTGTTAAGATTTAATTGAATGGAAGAAAGCTCATAAATAGAGTCACCCAGCTTTGATAGTTGTTTTTCAATATTAATTTTAGCCATATCTTCATTCTTGGCTAGCTCGAATGACTCATCTAAACTGTTCGAAGCAGATATGCCATTTTCATCGGTGATATGTAAGAAATATTGCTCACCTAATTGTTCAAATAGAATATCAATTGAGATTTTACGAATGCTTTTGTCTTGCTTTAACTCCTTGGCAAACTCATGATCATTATTGCGATAAAGTGTTACGTCATCGCAAACCATACTCATATCGTTTGGATAAATTTTATCACCCTTAACACCATTCACTTGTATACCTTTCAATAGCTTGCTTTTATTGAAAAAACACAAACCATCACCATTGTGAATAGGAAATTTACTTTTAACAATGAAGTGATCTTTTCGAACAGCGATAATCTTCCCGATTTCCTTACCTAATGCTTTTGGTGAGAAGAAATTTGCGATCTCAGGCACTCTTCCTTTAAAGAAATAAGGGGTAAAACCACGATTGAAAGTTCTTTCTGGATCTGCTTTGAAGTTGACTTGAACACTTCCTGAAGAAGCTCTTTCAAGCTCTTTATTCTGTTTTATAGTTTGATCTAACTTATCACTGTAGTGGCTGGTAATGTTTTTGATATATGAAATGTCTTTTAATCGACCTTCAATCTTAAGTGAACAAATACCTGCATTTACAATATCATCTATTTCATCAGATAAGTTAAGGTCTTTAAGTGAAAGCAGGTGTTTGTCTTTTGCTAACACATTGCCCTCTGCATCTTCTAAATCGTATTTCATACGACAAGCTTGGCTACATTCTCCACGGTTAGCCGATCGACCTGTAATGGCATGCGAGAAGTAACATTGTCCACTTAGGCAAACGCAAAGTGCTCCGTTTACGAAATACTCTAAATCTACATTGGTGTTGGCTCGTATTTCTTTTATTTGTTCAAGAGAGAGTTCTCTGGCTAAAATAATACGCTTAAAACCAGCTTTCTCAAGAAATTGAATTCGTTCTAAATCGAAATTATGTGTTTGTGTACTCGCATGCAATTCTATTGGAGGTAAATCCATTTCTAAAATGCCCATATCCTGTACAATAAGAGCATCCGCTCCTAATTTGTAAAGTTCATGAATTAAAGCTTCCGCTTCTTTTAGTTCATTGTCATATAAAATGGTATTCATTGCAATGAATACCTTAGCCCAATATTGATGAGCATATTTAATGAGTACTCCAATATCTTCTAAAGTATTACCCACAGCGGCACGGGCTCCAAATTTTGGAGCTCCTATATAAACAGCATCCGCGCCATAGTTGATGGCTGCAATACCTGTTTCCAGATTCTTAGCCGGAGCTAAAAGTTCGATTTTACGCATTTTATTCAATTTGATTGCGAAGATAAGATATTATCGCTGATATTCTGTTTGAGGGCTGGTCTACTCAAAAAAAGGTGTTTAGTATTTATCTGAAAGATAAAACTCAGTTTATAATTCATATTAAGACTTCATAATTTTGTTTTAAACTGGGTTCAAATCAAGAGGTTATTGTGTCAATATATTCTATCTTCATATTTAATTAAAGAAGTCACTTTTTTTTTTAAATTTATGATCTCTAACGCAAAGGTTTTCGGTAATTTGAATAATCTTTACTGTTACTTATGA
>NZ_JBFFKR010000038.1:0-22197 GCF_041555295.1 Ancylomarina sp.
ATTATGAATGACCAAGCTTCCATTAGTTACATCAACGATTGGGTTTGTATTAATTCTCAAATTAGTGCCTGGAACCTTATAATCGTTAGTCAACAGGTTTTCACCATTCAACACTTCATCCTCATTTACTTCTGAAACATCATCATTTGCTGTTAAGAATTCATTAACATCTGTAATTGATATCGTAAAATCACCTGCAATTTTAGAACCGTCAGCACTGATAGCTTCGATACGAATTACATGAGTTTTTTCTACTTCAAAGTCAATTAAACTTTCATCTGCAACTACGACAATACCTGATGAAGCATCAATCTTAAATCGACCGCCAGCATCATCCAATAAATGATAACTAATTACATCACCATCAGCATCAGTCGCCAAGGCAGTAATATGAACTGGAGAATCATTCGCCTCAATTTCGCTGATTATATTATCAGCAGAATCATTATCAATTAAGTTTGTAATTGCATGATCTGTATCACCACCCGTTTCATCAACATCGGTTACAAAAATTGGGAAATCACCAGCAATTTTAGAACCATCAGCACTTCTTGCTTCTATACGAATACTGTGACTCGCATTGCTCTCGAAATCAATCTGACTTTCATCCTTCACAGTCACAACTCCTGACAATTCTTCAATTTTGAATCGACCATTATCATCATCAATTAAATGGTAAGTAATGGCATCATCATCAAGATCGGTTGCATGCGCGGTAATATGAACAGGTGAATCGTTTATAGCATTCTCGCTGATAATATTCTCACGCTCCTCATTATCGATCAAATCAGTAATCGGATGATCTGAATCGCCATCCTCATTGGTAATCAAAATAGTGAAATCGTCTGCAATTGTCGATCCATCAGCACTGCGTGCCTCTATACGAATCAAGTGAGATTCATCAGTTTCAAAATCTATCAAAGCTGCATTAGCAACCGTCACAATACCTGTTGTTTCATTAATCTTAAATCGACCTCCTGCATCATCTATTAAATGATAGGTAATCACATCACCATCGGCATCAGTTGCTAAAGCAGTAATATGTACTAAATCATCTGCCTTCGCATTTTCACTGATGGAATTATCTAAAGGATCATTGTCAGTTAAATCACTAATAGAACTACTCCCATCCAGAATTGTAATTATTTCACGCACTACGCCATCTTTAACAGCATTCACTATTGTGGAAACAGTAATCTCAACAATTTCATTATCCTCATCCAAAATATCATCAATCGAAGACAAAACAATTTCCCCTTTTATTTCTCCTACAGGAATTTCAATTGTATTCGAGTTCTGCGCATTCAGACCAGGTGTTAAACTATAATCGCTTGCTTCAGCAGTTCCGCCATAAGCTAGTGTTATCGTAACTGGCAACAATGATGCATAATCTAATTCTGCAGTTATGATTGAACTCTCATTATTCTCTTGTATTGTACTTTCAGAAACCGATAAGCTTATTTTTGGTAAAGTTGCAACACCAAAATGTTGATCGAAAAACTCAACTCCCGATGAATAAATGGCGTACGATCTAGGATTCTTACTTGTAATAATATTAGATCCATAGCTTACCTCAACAAGGTATTGTCTTCCAATTTGAGGTTTAAAAATATAATTCCCTAAATCATTATTATAACCTAAAGCTTCTAACGATTGTGTTGTAAAAGTTTCTATCAACTCATCATCTGCGTCAATCACTTTATTGTAGGTCTTATCCCAATACAATCGAACCTCAGCCCCCATCAATGCTAACTCGTCAGCATCTTTTAGTCCATCGTGATTCAAATCATTAAAGACTGTTCCACTAATCGTTCCTGGTGTAAAAAGATCACAAGTGTGTTCAGGCAACTCCAAAATACACGTTTTAGTTGTCCCTGAACTATATGAATGCCAATAGGTATTAATCGAATTTTCATTACCGTATTCATATTCAATCCAATAATGACTTGGTGCTTTTTCACCTGTCAAATCAACTTTAAGTTGCCCACCAGGTAAATTCTCTCTAATATTACTATCATCCCAGTATAACTTTGGCACGTATGCTGTAGGTGTTTCAGGTCGAACTGTTCTTGGAACTATCCCTTTAGTCAAATGTTCCACATCGTACATAGGGAAATGAAAAGTTCCTTGAAAGTAATCAAATACACAGGAAACTAATTCGATATCGGTAACTAGCTGCCCCAGTCCATCTAATCCATCCCATGCGATATCGCGAATAAGAACACCTTCCTCATTGGGGAAAGGGTGAGATAGGGTTGTAATAATTCTATCACTTGTTCCAGGATCATATTTATTATTAGATCCATGAAAATCAAGAAGCAGATCGATTCGCCCTTTTTTCTCAACTGCAACGCGGAAAAAGTATTTCCCTGGACAACCAAACAAACGCGGGTAATTATTTTCTTCATCTACAATAAATTCGCCATACCCTTCAGCTGAAGGGAAAGCTGTTTCGTCTGGCTCATTTAGGAATATTTTGAATTCTGGAGAAAGCTTGTTTTTATTCTCAACTGATTTTCTATTTACTTCAAAATCGAGTGTATTATCAGTACCTGTGGAATTGAAGGCTATACTAAAACGAGCCCCTCTAAATCCTGAATTTTCAAAATCAACCTCAGTCACATAGCCTCCACTATAGGATGTAGATTCCGCATAACTGTATACCTTTCCGTTAAAATCTCTATCGTACCAATCATTTGAAATACGTGGAGAGACTAGAGCCCATTGTTTAGCATAAACTCGTCCATCGATAGCCTTCTTACCAGCACCTTTGCTCGCTACAGTTATATCCCACCACTCGGTATAAATAGCCCTCTTCTTATAAGTTGCTTGTGCAGCACTAAATTCGATATAATAATCCCCCGGGCCACTATTCGGATTAAAAACGAACGCATTATACCCTCCTGATCCACATATTTGATTAGGACCATTCTTTACCTGAGCCAGTGATGTAACCATATTCCCAGGAACTTTCTCACCATTATGTGAGTCATATTTAGGCCAAACAACAATCCCATTGGGATCCTTAATACGCATCCAAGTATTAACTTTCCCATACGAACTTGAGTGAGAATGCCCATTGTTTACAAATTGAGAGAATCCGAAATAGACTAGCTCATTTGCAGGGTCCTTAATATGAATATATATTCGCTCAGTATCCTTACTATTATAATTACCAAAATTACCATGTTTAGCATCATTGAAAGCGGTATATACCCTATCACCAGTTTTAGGAGCTAATTGCTTTGTTCCTTCGGCATAGACATTATTAGCACCTATGCAAAACATAACAATTAAGGCAATTAAAACACCTTTTATTATTTGATTGATCTCTTTATATGAGTACAAATTTTTCATGCTTTTTGCGTTTTAGTAGTTCTTCTCTATATAAGTTCTCCCAACTCACACTACCTCTGTTCTATAATTACAACTCGTTATAAAAACGAATATAAGGATGGAAACCACCCATCATTAAAAATATATAATGGGACATCATCCTATTCAAAGAGATTTATGATTCAGATTATAAATCATATTAACGATCACTTATTTCTCAACTTGTTCATCTAAAAAAGTATTCAATTCAAAATCGACACATCTGTTAATTCTATACCAATCTTTTAATGTTTGTCCCTCAAGTCTATCAAAAGGCGAACTCTCTCCCAAAGCTAGAATAACAACTCTGTTGATATCGATTCCTCCTTTAACAAAAAACTCACGCGTTGCAGCAGCTCGTCTAAAAGCCAATGCATCGTTATACTCTGATGTACCACGAGCATCAGCCCTAGCCACAAGAGTTACCATCAGTTTATCATTCTTCTTTAATAGATCAACAACTTTATCTATATTATCGAAAGCCTCTTCTTTCACATTCGATTTATCGTAATCGAAATAGACAGTGGCCAACTCATCAGGTAAAAATTCATTTTTAATATCTTTCTCAGACATTAATCTCATGGACAGCTCGTGATTAATATTCACAACACTATCACTCGTTAGAAAACTAAAATCGAGAGCGTAATAACCATCCTTTTTAGCAAAAACTCTATAGTTGATATTTTTCTCTAATTTCACTGCATAATTACCAAAGCCTAACTCTGGGTGAAGATCAATAATTTTAGGTTCTATAATTTGAAGAATATCAGGAACCAATAATTCACCACTTGAATAATCTTTCGTAGCAAAATTTACTTTTGTCTCAGGTAAATCATTACGTTCCTTCAACTTAAAATAATGTGTCATCTCCGGATCAAGGATATGACTAAATAAAACTGTATCGACCGGATAATAACCTGCTTTTTCAACCAAGATTTGATAAACCTGCTCCCCTTTTATATCAAATGAATATTGATTTTTCTCATCATTATATTTCACGTCAACTCCCTTAGGTTTTATAAGACTGATTTGATCTGGGATAACAAAATTTTCATTTAGAGAATCTTTTATCACTAGATTAACTCTATTGTCTTTCTCTATTTCAAAACTGTAAATATCATCTTCACCCAATCCTCCATTTCTATTCGATGCAAAATGACCAACCCGACCATCAGGGTGCATAACTAAAGAAAAATCATCAGCACTTGAATTCATAGGTGACCCAAGGTGTCCTGGTTTAAATTCCCGTCCATACGTATTAACAACATATAAATCTAATCCTCCCCTGCCTGCATGACCATTCGAAGAAAAAAACAAAGAATTATTTGAATTAAAATGGGGAAACATCTCATCTCCTTTTGTATTCACAAGATTACCCAAATTTTCAGGCTTCGACCATTCACCATCAATCAAATAACATCGATATATATCAGTTCCACCAAATCCACCTGGCATATTAGATACGAAATACAAAACCTTACCATCATTGGAAAGACTAGGATGGCCTACTGAATATTCATCACTATTGTATGGAAACTCAGCAATGACCTTCCATCTCCCTTTATTCTCTTCGGCTATAAATATTTTCAGATTATTAACACCGTTTTTGTCACGTTTCAACTTCCCTTTAAAATAATTACTTCTGGTAAAGAACATTTTCTTGAAATCAGAAGAGAAACAAATAGCACCTTCATGGAATTTTGATCCAATGCTATTCCCAAAACGAGCAATTTGATTTTGTGAATCTTGAGTATCATCATAAACAAACAAGTCCAAAAAGAATTCACCATTCCAATCGTATTTGTCATTTCTATAATCTTTACTTTGACGACCAGAACTGAAAATCATATTCTCCTTATAGTAGGCAGGCGAAAAATCAGTATAAATTGAATTAAAAGGAGAACTTTTCAACTCACAAATCAGATCTTTAAGAGTCTCTTTCTCGAACTTCTTCACATTCTCAACTTCTTTCCGAATCCCCTTATCACCGGGATGCTTATCAAGATATCGCTGATAAGCGAGCTTAGCCTGTCCATATCGCCCTCTTTCTTTCAAAAAGGCACCCAGTAGAATAAGATCGGAATCCTCTTTATTTTGATTCTCAATGAGCAACTCAAAATACTCAGTCGCTTTATCATTGTGATTCATCTTGTGATACGATTGAGCTAATCTCCTTATAACATGAGCGTTTTCAGAGTCATATTTCAAAGCATACTCGTAATATTCTATAGCTTTCTTATAGTTAAAATCATCAAACTCACGGTCACCCGAACGCACAGATAATTTCTGGGAGAAAGAAGCTGATGAAATAGCTAGAAGAATAAAGAATAATACAAACCTATTCATGATATATTGTCAATTTTATAATGTTCTAAAAATAACGAGGAGACCTCAATTTCTTCGACTTAAAAACGATATCATAACTCATTGAAATTTCGTGAGAGCCATGTGTTCGACTAGATAATTTTGAAACCGCGATATCGTAAGAATACCCCAATCGGAGTTGGTTATTGATATTAACCTGAAAAATCGCTGCTACAGAATCTTCATTTCTAAATGAGGTTCCTAACCAAAATCGATCTAAGAATATTGCTGTTGCTGAAAGGTCCCATGAAAGTCGTGATCCTTGAGTTGCTTTTAATAGCATGGTCGGTTTCAGCTTTATAAAAGGATTTACTTTTATTAAATAGCCAGCCATTAAGAAATAATGCAATTTACTTTTGTCTAGTTTAGCACTTGATATGCCGCCACTTTTAATTTCTGTTTGAAGCAGCCTTGGAATAGAAAATCCAACAAAGAAATCTTCACCATAAACATAATTTCCAACACCAAAATTAGGGAGCACATCATTATTGAGTTCCTGTATCAAAGGATCGTATTGGTCTACAACTCTAGAATTTGTTAAATCGACTTTTTGATGCGTTAATCCAGCCTTTAATCCAAAATTCATAAACACGGTTTTGGCTAACTTAATCTTGTAAGAAAGATCAACACCAACATCTGTACTTTTTTCAGGGCCGATAACATCTGTTTCCAGAGTTAAGCCAACCCCCATATTGAAAAATGAAATTGGAGAATTTATTGAAAGAACTGCACTTTTGGGCGCACCGTCTAAACCAACCCACTGCTTTCTTGCAATCCCAAGAATCTGAGTAGATCCTCTAGATCCAGCATAGGCAGGATTGATAGACGAGGGGTAATTCTGATATTGGGTAAACATTTTATCTTGTTGCCCAAAACTAGAAATTACAAGCCCTATTAAGAACAATAGTATAAAAAGTCGCTTTTTCATTTAATTACAGCATTACATCTTCAGTTAATATTAGAAACCAAAGGTGTTTTTATAGCATGATATATAGTCAATTATAGATTGGCTGGTATAAAAAGATACACAAAAGTCTTATTTTTTTCCAATTTATCAATACCAATTACACGAACTGTCTTTATGTTTACATGAGACTCATTTCTAACCAGTCTAAAAAAAAAAAAATCCCAATAGCTTACACTAAAAACTTGATTCGAACATAAGGCGCCATTTTTGATAACAACATCCTTCCCAATTCATATTTATTCCAATAAGAATTCATTCAATTTTAATTAACACCCTTAGAAGCTGTTTGGGGAGAAATATTACATTTGCCTTTAAATCTTCATATCTTAA
The DNA here is from genome assembly GCF_041555295.1 of Ancylomarina sp. Taxonomy (NCBI): domain Bacteria; kingdom Pseudomonadati; phylum Bacteroidota; class Bacteroidia; order Marinilabiliales; family Marinifilaceae; genus Ancylomarina; species Ancylomarina sp. Next base: position 7,037 of record NZ_JBFFKR010000038.1, read on the forward strand.
ATTACAACTCTATGAAAAGAATAATCAATCCCTTTATAAATGGCGACAATGGCAACTGTTTCGGTTGTTCGCCTCATAACAGCAATGGTCTAAAGATGGATTTTTTCGAAGATGGTGAGTTTCTTATCGCAGAATGGGAGCCGCAATCTCATCTCTCGGGTTTCAAGAATGTATTGCATGGAGGTATACAAGCTACTATTATGGACGAAATCGCAAGCTGGGTAGTATTTGTAAAGTGTCAAACAAGTGGAGTTACTACAGAATTAAATGCCAAATACCGTGGGACTGTTCTTACTGATCAAGGGAAAATTACGGTTAGAGCCAAATTAATCTCTCAAGAAAAGAAATTTGCAAAAATACATACTGAAATTTTCGACCATAATGGCAAACTTGGATCTCAAGCAGAAGTTACATATATGATCTTCCCTCAAGAGATGGCAAAGAAAAAATTTGAATACCCAGGTATAGAATCTTTCTATGAAAAAGAGTAAGAGTATACGCCACAGTTGACATTTTACATAACACAAATAACAAGTCATATCGAATCTAAATTCGATATGAATCTTTGCATATAAACTAAAAAAGAACTTATTTTGCCGCTCTATTAAAAAAGCATCATCTGGGAAACTGGTAACTCCGAATTTCTAATTCGGCCAAAAAACGAAAGGATGTACACAATTAGCAAGTATAGCACACAAGTGCTTTTTATATCTAGTAAAAGATATCTCTCTTCTCAAAAGAGAGCGCTTAGCTTCCACCTGCTTTTTAATCTCATCACAAAATTTTATTGGCAAAATAGATTCTTCAGCTTTAAACTTGCTCATTTTTTTCAAGATCAGGTGAAATTTTCAATTCCTCACCTCTTTAATGGAAACGAGAATGCATAGATTTAAAGCAATAATATGGGACTATAACGGAACACTTCTTAACGATATTGAAATCGGAATTGAGAGTATCAACCTCATGTTGAGCAAACGAAATCTTCCATTACTCACTAGTGAAAGTTATCGTGAAGTGTTTACATTCCCTGTTAAAGATTATTACGAAAAAGTTGGTTTCGATTTTCAAAAAGAGGATTGGGATTTAACGGCTCACGAATTTATTGCCAATTATACAAAGCTATTACCCCATTCCGATATCTTCACTGAAGCTAGAATCTTACTTGATCTGTTTAAGAAACAAGACAAGAAACAATTCATTCTATCAGCAATGGAAATGAATATGCTAAAGGATTCAACACAACATCTAAATATTCAAGATTTTTTCGAAGAAATATCTGGTATCAATGACATTTATGCCAGTTCGAAAATTGAGAATGGGAAAAACCTATTTCAAAAGCATCAATTAAAAGCTGAAGATGTTTGCCTTTTCGGTGATACGACACACGATTATGAAGTCGCTCAATCTTTAGGCTGTCATTGCTACTTAATTGCATCGGGACACCAATCCATCGAAAAATTAAAAGCAACGGGATGTCCCAACATTATTAAAAGCTTAAACGATATTATTACAGAATAAACAACCATTTTAAATATATCATTTTTTCAACCAATCATTTTATTAAACCGATGAAAAAACTAGTTACAATTTTCGCAATTCTTTCAGCTTTTGCTGTAAATGCTCAGAACTTTCAATTACACCGTGATCTTGAGCGTGGGCACTACACATCGACTTTCGAGATGTTTAAAATGGACAAATGGGGTAACACTTTTACCTTTATCGATTTTGATTACGACAAAGGAAATGTAAGCTCTGCTTACTATGAAATCGCTCGTGTATTGAAAACTGAAAAAATGCCAATTGGCCTACATGTTGAATACAATGGAGGAACATCAAATCAATTTTCATTTGCTAATGCATGGATTTTTGGAGCCAACTATGCTAAAGGAACAAAGGATTGGGGATTCTCAACTTATGCTGGTTACAAAGCAATTAAAGGGGCTGACGAAGCTAACTTCCAGGTGACTGGAACTTGGTACGTAAACCTGTTTAAAGGGAAAGTAACGTTCTCTGGATTTGCTGATCTTTGGACTGAAAATGGAAGTGATGAAGCAATTGCAAATTATATTGTATCGGATGATACTGTTTTTTTAACAGAACCTCAGATCTGGTATAATGCAACAGAAAATCTTTCTATTGGTGGTGAAGTTGAAATTTCTAGCAACTTCCAGCAATCACACAAGTCATATATTCGTCCTACTTTAGCTGTTAAGTGGAACTTCTAATCAATTCCATTATCACAATATAAATAATCTGCAGCTTACTATTTTTTTTGTAGGCTACAATTCGCAATTCTAAACAAGTATGTTAGATAAATATTTCAACATTACAGGTAGTGGTTCTACTCTCAAAACAGAGATTATAGCAGGTATTACTACTTTCATGACAATGGCCTATATCCTTGCCGTGAACCCAGATATTTTAAGTGCCACAGGTATGGATAAGGGTGCTGTTTTTACAGCAACGGCTCTTTCTGCAATTGTAGCAACATTATTTATGGCTCTTGTAGCTAAACTACCATTTGCATTGGCTCCAGGTATGGGATTAAATGCATTCTTCGCCTTTACTGTTGTATTAGGTATGGGATACAGCTGGCAGTTTGCTTTAACCGCTGTTTTCATTGAAGGTATTATTTTCCTACTCCTAACTGCTTTCAATATTCGTGAGCTGATTGTCAACTCAATACCATTGAATTTGAAACATGCTGTCTCTGGAGGTATTGGTCTTTTCATTGCTTTTATTGGACTAAAAAATGCAGGTATTGTTGTTGACAACCCAGCAACTTTAGTTTCTTTAGGTAGCATGAAAGACCCCGCAGTTATAGTAGGTCTTGTTGGTATTGTAATTACAGGTGTGTTATTAGCACGTAAGATGAAAGGTGCTTTATTAATTGGTATTCTTGCTTCTACTGTACTTGCAGTTATTCTAGGTGTTGCTCACCTTCCAGAAGGCTACAAGTTTATTAGTATTCCTCCTTCAATTGAGCCAGTTTTCTTCAAGTTTGATTTTTCTAATATTTTCAGCCTAGATATGGCAGTTGTACTTTTCACATTCTTATTTGTGGATATGTTCGATACCGTTGGGACGCTTATAGGTGTTGCTTCTAAAGCTGACATGCTTGATGAAGAAGGACGTGTGCCACGTGTAAAGCAGGCTCTTTTTGCTGATGCTATCGGAACATTCTTTGGTGCGATCTTCGGTACTTCTACTGTTACGACATATGTTGAGAGTGCTGCAGGTGTTGCAGAGGGTGGCAAAACGGGTATGACAGCATTGTCTACTGCTGCCATGTTTGCTATCGCTTTATTATTTGCTCCTGTTTTCGTAATGATTCCGGGTGCTGCTACAGCTCCAGCTCTTGTAATTGTAGGTTTGTTTATGTTGTCCCCAATCTTCAAAATTGATTTGAACGATTATACAGAGGCAATTCCTGCATTCCTAACAATTATAATGATGCCATTAACATTTAGTATTGCAGAAGGTATCGTATTCGGTATGTTATCTTATGTAGTTCTTAAATTATTAACCGGCCGTTACAAAGAAGTGAAGCCGATCATGTACGTGATTGTGATTCTTTTCTTAATCAAATTCTATATTTAATAGAAAATCTCATTTTCTATACTAATCTAAATAGATCAATTTGAACATCAGTCCTTGACTCCTGTCCAATTTTTTATCTCGAAATCTGATCTAAATGCAAGCTCCACGCCCCCAATCGTGGAGCTTTTTTTTTATAAATCTTCCAAAATAGATAGAACAGCTTCAATACATTTTTCTTTTTCTTCAATGAAGCTCATATGTCCTGAATAATCAAAAATAATTGGCTGCATTCCATTCTTCTGAGCCCACTCAACTCCTTTCTCAAAAGGAATAAAATTATCCTCCTTACCAATAAAACTATATTTGGGAACTGACAATTCTCTTAGCATTTCATTTCTATCCGGACGAATCATCATCGCATTTAAGGCAGCAATCATCCCCTCGTCCTTGGTGTATAATGCAATCTCAATCAAAGCATCAATCTCATAAGAGAAAGCCTCGCGATTTTTATTCGAAAATGTATTTGGAATAGCCGTTGTACAGATCAAATCCTTTTTACCTTTTCTGATGAATTCAATTTCACGACCTCTATTAGCCCTCTTCTCTTCGGTATCAGCATTGGCCGATGAGTGTAAAAAAGAGAAACTCGCCAAATTATCAGCATATTTATCGGCGAAAGCCAAAGCTACATAGCCTCCCATAGAATGTCCCATTAGATGAATCTTATTAATATCCAGATGTTGAATGACAGCATAAACGGCATCAGCCATATCCTCAACCGAAACCTGATCTTGCTTTAAATCCGATTTTCCATGTCCAGGTAAATCAATAGAAATTACTCTGGTTGATTTCGCCAGTTCACAAGCTATGGCATCAAAAGTTTCAATTGCCTCAAGATAGCCATGCAGAATTACTAAAACAGCACCATCCCCCTGATCACTGAATCTGATTTTATATTTTATAATATCAATCGATTTTATCATCACTTTCCTTTTAAAGGTTATGTAAAAATAACGAAATAAAGAATTTTAAAAATTCAAAAACAAGTCTACGTAAAGCTGTTCTCAAAGAAGATTCATAATTATACGATATATTTTTAGATTCGAGAGCGTTATCTCTGCTCAGTAATCTATTTCACCTTAACGCAGTAAGATTCTCCACTCGTCAGACTAGTAATTCAATATACCGTTCTAAATAAGAATAATACGACTAAGCTTGTTTTAAAACATATTAAATAGTAATACCTTGCAGAGATTTGCTTAGAATATTAAAGAATTAATTCAGTAATTGATTTAAGCTTAATCACATAGGTTTTAACTAACAAATAACCACTTAGTATATTGCTAAACAGGTTATTGTTAGAATCATTCTAAATAAATTACATGTGTTAAGTAATATTGTTTTCTCACACGTGAGCATCTACATTTGCAATTGAATTAGTTAAACCTTAGAATAAAAACAATCTAATTAATTTTTAGTCCTATGAGCAGTTTCTTAAGTTCATCAATTGGGAAAAAGCTGATAATGAGTTTATCAGGCCTTTTCCTTATTGTTTTTGTGTTGGTTCACTTAGTGTTAAACTCCTTTTTGTTGTTTGATAGCACTGGCGAATTATTCAACGCAGGAGCTCACTTTATGTCATTACCAGTTATCCGTTTTGGATTACAGCCGGTATTGTTTGGTGGTTTCATTATCCACATCATTTACGCTATCGTTCTTACATTGCAGAACATGAAGGCTCGTCCTCAAAAGTATGCTGTGCAAAATTTGAAAAATAGTAGTACTTGGTCATCTCGTAACATGTTTGTGTTAGGTGGACTTGTGTTGGTTTTCTTAGCAATGCACTTGATGCATTTCTTTATTCCTATGCAAATTACAGGTGAAGTACCTTCTACTATCATGCACGGAGAAACAGTTCATGATGGAGCAAAAATGGTAAAAGATTTATTTACTAGCGGAACTTTTGGTATTGTTTACACTAGTCTTTATGTCTTAGGCGCTATCCTTTTAGGATTACACCTTGCTCACGGATTTTGGTCAGCTTTCCAATCAATCGGATTAAGCAATAGAAACTGGATTAGTCGTCTAGAGAAAGTAGCTTATATCTACGCATTTATTATTGCTGCAGGATTTGCAATCATTCCTTTGTACTTACACTTTTTTGCTTAATTGCTAAAATTTAACGGTTATGACAGTATTAAATTCAAAAATTCCAGCCGGGCCTTTAACTGAAAAGTGGTCGAAGCATAAAGCTGCCATCAAGGTAGTTAGCCCTGCTAATAAGAGAAAATTAGATATTATCGTTGTAGGTACCGGTTTAGCTGGTGGATCTGCTGCTGCTTCTTTGGCAGAGATGGGATACAACGTAAAAGCATTTTGCTACCAAGATTCAGGACGTAGAGCTCACTCTATTGCTGCTCAGGGTGGTATTAACGCTGCAAAGAACTATCAAAACGATAATGACTCAGTTTATCGTTTATTCTATGATACAATTAAAGGTGGTGACTATCGTGCTCGCGAAGGTAACGTTTATCGTTTAGCTGAAGTTAGTGGCGAAATCATTGACCAATGTGTTGCTCAGGGTGTACCTTTTGCACGCGAATATGGTGGAACTTTATCTAACCGTTCATTCGGTGGTGTATTAGTAAGTCGTACTTTCTATGCTCGTGGACAAACTGGTCAGCAGCTATTGTTAGGTTGTTACGCTTCTATGAACCGTATGATCGGACAAGGTAAAATTGAGATGCATGAGCGTAACGAAATGTTAGATATCGTTACTGTTGATGGAAAAGCTCGTGGTATTATCACTCGTAACCTAGTTACAGGTGAAATCGAGCGTCATGGTGCTCACGCTGTAGTTATCGCTTCAGGTGGATACGGTAACGTATTCTTCCTTTCAACCAATGCAATGGGTTGTAACGGTGGTGCTGCATGGCAAGCTTACAAGAATGGTGCTTATTTTGGAAACCCTTGTTTCGTACAAATTCACCCAACTTGTATTCCTGTTCACGGCGAGCAACAATCTAAATTGACTTTGATGTCTGAATCACTTCGTAATGACGGACGTGTTTGGACTCCAAAGAAAAAAGAAGATGCAATTAAATTGCAGAAAGCTCAAATGAGTCCTAACGATATCGCTGATGAGGATCGTGACTTCTACCTAGAGAGAAGATACCCATCATATGGTAATTTGGTACCTCGTGACGTTGCTTCACGTGCTGCTAAAGAGCGTTGCGACGAAGGTTTCGGTGTTAACGAAACTGGAAAAGCTGTATACCTTGACTTTAAATACTCAATTGAGCGTTTAGGTCGTGATGTAATAGAAGCTCGTTATGGAAACTTATTCCAAATGTACGAGAAGATTACTGATGCGAATCCTTATAATGAGCCAATGCAGATTTATCCTGCAATTCACTACTCAATGGGTGGTACTTGGGTAGATTATAACTTGATGACGACTGTTCCAGGTTTATATTCTATTGGTGAAGCTAACTTCTCTGATCATGGTGGTAACCGTTTAGGAGCTTCTGCTTTGATGCAAGGTTTAGCTGATGGATACTTTATCCTTCCTTACACTATTGGTGATTATTTAGCTGATGAGATTCAGGTTCCTCGAATTGACACAAACCATGCTGAGTTTGTGAAAAAGGAGAAAGCTGCTACAACTCGTATGGAGCGTTTATTCAACATCAAAGGAACTAAATCGGTAGATTCTTTCCACCGTCGTTTAGGAAATATCATGTGGGATCACGTTGGTATGGCTCGTAACGAAAAAGGTTTGAAATATGCTATCGCAGAGATTGCTAAAATCCGTGAGGATTTCTACAAAGATCTTCGTATTCCAGGTGAATTCAATTCAATGAACATCGAGCTTGAAAAAGCTGGTAGAGTTGAAGACTTCCTTGAATTAGGTGATTTGATGGCGCGTGATGCACTGAATCGTAACGAATCTTGTGGTGGTCACTACCGTGAAGAATCGACTACTGAAGAAGGTGAAGCTAAACGTGATGACGAAAACTTTACTTATGTTTCTGCTTGGGAATACAAAGGTGAAGGTCAAGAACCTATTTTACACAAAGAAGATTTAGTATTCGAAACTGTTGAATTAACACAACGTTCATACAAGTAAGCCATGGCAGATAAAATATTAAAAGAACTAACAATAAGAGTTTGGCGTCAAAAAGACGCTAAATCTAAAGGGAAATTAGAGTCCTATAAAATCAATAACATCTCAGGTGGAACTTCTTTCCTTGAAATGCTTGACATCTTAAATGAAGAGCTAATCAATAAAGGAACTGAGCCTATCGCTTTTGATCACGACTGTAGAGAAGGTATCTGTGGAATGTGTAGCTTGTTCGTAAACGGACGTGCTCATGGACCAGATAACGATATCACGACTTGTCAGTTGCATATGCGTAAATTCTCTGAAGGTGAAACGATTACTATTGAGCCTTGGAGAGCTGGTGCTTTTCCAGTAATCAAAGACTTAATCGTTGACCGTATGGCTTTCGAGAAAGTACTTCAGTCAGGTGGTTACATTTCAGTAAACACGGGTGGTGTACCTGATGGAAATGCAATTCCTATTTCTTACGATGATGCTGAGGAAGCTATGGACGCTGCTGCCTGTATTGGTTGTGGTGCTTGTGTAGCAACTTGTAAAAACTCATCGGCTATGTTGTTCGTTTCTGCTAAGGTATCTCACCTTGCAAAACTTCCACAAGGTCGTGTTGAGGCTACTCGTCGTGCTAAGAACATGGTGGCTAAAATGGATGAGTTAGGCTTTGGTAACTGTACCAATACTGGTGCTTGCGAGGTAGAATGTCCTAAGGGAATTTCTATTGCAAACATTGCTCGTTTAAACCGCGAATTCTTAAGTGCTACTATTAAGGAGTAATTAGATTAAAATCTAGATATGAAGAGCGTTGCCTTAGGGGAACGCTCTTTTTCTTTATCAAAAAATATAGAGGCAATATCATTAAATCTCTACTATTGACAAGTCGTATTTCAACATTGAAAATACCTTGGTCAAGATTACCAATAGCTTTAGCTGCCGCTTTTGATAAGTCGATAATACGTCCCTTTACATAGGGACCTCTATCATTTATTCGTAGATAAACTGATTTCTGATTATCCAGATTTGTTACTTCCAACCATGTTCCAAATGGTAAAGTCATATGTGCTGCGGTATATTTTTCCTGAGAAAAGTATTCTCCATTAGCGGTAAGTCTCCCATTAAACCAATCAGCATAGAAAGAGGCCTTCCCCTTTACAAGTGGATCTTGAGACTTTTGGGCAAACAAATTTGAACCCGAAAGCATAAAAAAGAAAATAGATAAAGATAACTTCATGTTTTAAATATAGTTAAAGCTTCGATAATCCAAACAACTGTCGTTTAATTGATGTGCTTTTGAGATTTTTCAAGTTTATTTAGCAAAAAAAACCGACTTAAGAAGCCGGATTTTTTAAAGTCTTAAAATCAGTATTAGTCCACATTGCTGTTAGCCAGATTGGTGTAATAAACCTCTCTGGCAACTTTATCAACAATATGCTTAACAAATTTCATATCATGCATTGAAGAGAAAATTTCATCCATCAATACTAGAGTTCCTTCACTCAACAATTCAGAAAGCTGAATGCTTGTACCATCTTCAAAAGTTATTTTAATATCGCGTCCTTTTCTGCAGAATGCCACATTTGCATCATCAGATTCATAATTATGTGTTATCTGAATCTTAGCACCTTCCTGAAATTCATCATTTCTATATACCATATAGTTCTCAGATTCGGAATTCCAGATAATTTTTATATTCCCTAATTCAAGAGAATACTTCAATTCTCTCTTATCCGTATCATCTGATTTTGTTATCTCAACTTCTTCTCTAAAAAGAATACCATCCCCTTTCATGAGGTTAAATTCATAACTGAACATCTCACCCAATCCGAACTCAACTCCAACAGAGTAATCATCTACAAAAGTAAACGTCGATGCATACTCAAAATTTTGGTTTTCTGAAATTGACCAATCAACAAATAGCTCACCTGCTTTTTCGTCTTGAATATCGATTTCAGATTTCAATAAATAATCAAATTGCATACCACCAGAATATGTATAATTATATTCATTTGTCGTAATGACAAAATCATTAACATATTCGGCATCTTCATCTACATAAAGTTTCCAAGGATGCATTGCCTTTTCCTTTGGCAAACGTAGAATGAACGAATCAGAATCGTCAACTTTATCAAATACTCTTAAATAGCCGTACTTGGTGGTACCTTGCTGTTCAGTAACTCCTTTTTTATAATCATAAATCCCCCTAATATCATTAAGAGTTATACTCATGGCATATCTAGAATCATCACCCGATTTTAGACTTGCATCATCGTCAACTGTGATTATTTCAAACCCTTTAGATTCAGAAATATTTACAACTGCATCAGTTAGGGCATTAGCTTTAACTTCCATCAGTTGTACAAGGGAAAGATCTTCTTCTAAATTATTATCCGAGTCTTCTGAACAACTCCATAATGCTGCAGAGAACAAAAGCAGCGTTCCAAAATAAAAAATATTTTTTTTCATACTCATAGAACTAAGTTGTCAATCGTATTTTCTTTAATCTTTATAAAAGGGGCTTTTTATTGAAAACAAAGACTATACCACAATTTAATAATCACGTGAATAATACATTTACAACACTATAAATCTATCATACACAGCCTTTAAAGCCAAAAGATACAAAAAAGCGCCCTGAAATAAGAAATAAATAAAAGAATGAAAACCTGTGGAATCGCCAATCTATATGTATATTAATTCTACACTGTATTCCTAAGACTTGAAGATTTAACTAAGTAAGGTGCAAAGAATACCTCTTTTTAAAGTGGAACTCATTTCCCACGGTAATTCCACATCTTTTTGAAAAAATAATCCATCTCCTGCAGCAATTCCTTAACTTTTTGAGAAGTTAACTCATTTGCTTCGGAAACCCAAAATCTTCATTCTTAACAGGTCAAAAAATCAAGCTTTTCTATCTCTAATTTATACGAGATAAATAGTTCATTTTCTATATTCGCTATTTAGATTTCTTCTAAAAGAATTAATTCTGAATTTAATAAAACGAAATCTATAGTCTGGAAGTCAGTGAAGTTGGGAAATTGTAAGCTGTTCAACAAAGGTGTTTGCCTTTTAGCTCTCTTTTAAGATCATAACACGAATTGTTACGACTTATAAAAGCAAGTCAACTAACCCAACCTAAAGAATTAGCCATGGCTAAATTTACTAAAGAAGATGCACTTCGATACCACGAAGGCAACCGACCAGGAAAAATTGAAGTTATCCCAACCAAACCCCATTCTACACAGTTAGACTTATCCTTAGCCTACTCACCTGGAGTTGCTGAACCTTGTTTAAGAATACAGGAAAACCCTGATGATGTTTATAAATACACGGCAAAAGGGAACCTCGTAGCTGTTATTTCGAATGGAACAGCAGTTCTTGGCTTAGGTGATATAGGTGCTGAAGCTGGTAAACCCGTTATGGAAGGCAAAGGTCTTCTTTTTAAGATTTTTGCTGATATCGATGTGTTCGATATTGAAGTCGATACAAAAGATGTAGATGAATTTGTCAAAATAGTGAAAGGCATAGCCCCAACTTTTGGTGGAATCAATTTAGAGGATATTAAAGCTCCGGAATGTTTTGAGATTGAAGATAGGCTCAAAATAGAGTTAAACATCCCTATAATGCACGACGATCAGCATGGGACGGCTATTATCTCATCGGCAGGCATGCTGAATGCTATCGAAATCCAAAAGAAAAAAATAGGTGATATAAAATTAGTCGTAAATGGAGCTGGCGCTTCTGCTGTAGCATGTACTCGCCTTTACATCTCACTTGGGATGAAAAAAAAGAATATCACTATGGTGGATAGCAAAGGTGTGATTTCTAAGTCGAGAACAGATTTAAGTGCCATTAAACGTGAATTTGCCACCTCAAGAGAGCTTCTTACGCTCGAAGAAGCGATAAGTGGTGCTGATATGTTCCTTGGCCTTTCGGTTGCGAACGTGCTATCTCCAGAGATGATTAAAAGCATGGCTGATCGTCCTATTGTGTTTGCCTTAGCGAATCCCAACCCCGAAATCGCATATGATCTTGCAATAAAAGTAAGAGATGATTTAATCATGGCCACTGGTCGATCAGATCATCCCAATCAGGTAAACAATGTCCTTGGTTTTCCATTTATCTTTAGAGGAGCTTTAGACGTAAAGGCAACTGGCATAAACGAAGAGATGAAAATTGCCGCTGTAAAAGCTCTCGCCGATTTGGCCAAAGAAGATGTGCCTGATATGGTAAACGCAGCTTATAAGGAAATGAATCTGAACTATGGGACTGATTATATTATTCCGAAGCCTCTTGATCCAAGATTGCTAACCGTAGTGGCACCTGCTGTTGCAAAGGCAGCCATGGAATCAGGTATTGCCCGTTCCCCTATTACCGATTGGGAAGCCTACGAAATGGAATTGGAGCAGCGTATGGGGCGGGATAACAAATTGCTTAGGTTCTTAACCAATAAAGCCAAACGAAATCCTAAACGAATTGTATTTGCCGAGGGAGAAAATTTCAAAGTACTAAAAGCGGCTCAAACGGTATTGAACGAAGGTATTGCACATCCTATATTACTTGGAAATAAAGAAGAAATAAAAAAAATAATTTTGGATAACGAACTCGATTTGGAAGATATTCCAATCATCGATTGGAGATCTCATGAAGAACAAAAAAGACGTGAGAATTTCGCGACGATTCTATTCAAAAAAAGAAATAGAAAAGGCTTAACCTGTAAAGAAGCCTTGGAGCTCATGACAAATCGAAATTATTTTGGTGCCATGATGGTAGAAACGGGCGAGGCCGATGCTCTCATCAGTGGATCAACTTCCAAATATGCCGATACCATAAAACCAGCGATTCATACTGTGGGTATAAAACCTAAAATTAACCATATTGCGGGCATGTACCTTTTGATGACAAAGCAAGGCCCCATCTTTTTCTCAGATACAACCGTCAACCCTCGCCCAGATGCACAAACTCTAGTAGATACAACATTATTAACTGCCGAAGCCGTTCGGAAATTTAATATTGAACCTGTAATCGCACTTGTAGCCTATTCAAATTTTGGATCGATACGAACAGGGAGCCCTGTTCGTGTTCAGCAGGCAGCAGCTATATTGCACCGCGACCACCCTGATCTGATTGTTGATGGAGATATACAAATGAACTTTGCTTTAAATAGTGAGCTGCGAAACCAAATGTTCCCTTTTACAAAACTTGGCAAGCGAAGAGTGAACACCATTATCTTCCCAAATTTGAGCAGCGGAAATATTGCTTACAAAATGATGCAAGAACTGGCTCAAGTTGAAGCTATAGGTCCTATTCTGCTTGGCATGAACAAATCGATTCATGTAATAGCTCTCGAAAGTTCTGTTCGCGAAATAGTGAATATGGTCACCATTGCTGTGGTCGATGCACAATAAGTTCAGAAGTTTAAAAAGCTTCAGCTAAATTAATTTTAGCTGAAGCTTTCTTATTTTCACTTCAACTTACCACCTAAAACACAAGTTCTTTTATAGGTTTTAACATCTCCATCGGGATGAAATAATTCAAAATAAAAAACATATATTCCAATTGGAGCCCGCTCCTTAATTGATAGTAAACCATCCCAAAATAATTCATCATTAGTTGATAAAGTCAGATTACTTGCCAATCGTCTAACCTCTCGTCCAAAACTATTGTAGACTCTAATATTAGCCACGTAGCCACTCTTCTCTAAATCGAAATTAATGATCAACCGATCATCAACGCCATCATTATCTGGAGAGAACGTTCTCGATTTAAACCCAACTACATTTACAACCGTTTCATCAACATCATAGGATGAATTTTTCAAGCCTGGTGTTCCAAAGCCAATACTTTGAGCTGCTGATTTCCAATTCGAATATGAATTTGTTTCCTTATTGGGATTAATACGCTCCAAAGACACGCCTTCTTTAGATGTTAAAAGGTTAAAGTGAATATTCTCATCATAAGCAAAATCATCAAGCTGATCGTTATTCTTATTCAAAATAACAACACGCCCCTCATCATCATTATATGGTGGTAAATTCTTCAATTGCAAAAAAGTACTTTCATCTATATGAGCATAATTCATCTTCACATTTGCCGTATCCGCACTTAGCAAAAGATAAGCTCCAGCTTCGAGCATCTTCGATTTTTCACTCATCTGATAAATAGCATCAAGTTGATAATCCTCATCTCGATTTGCAATAAATAAGTCTTGAACATCAATCATCCTATCGGACACATTGAGCAATTCGACATAATCAGTTCCTCCAGGGTAAGGGTTGAATAAAACTTCATTAATAATAAGATCACCTTCTTGAGGCATATCTGCAAATGAAAACTCCAACTCTCGTTCTTCAATTGAATTCCCTGCTAAATCGACAAGTAAATCCGATAGAGTTAGCTGAAAAAGAATATTGTGTTCAAAATCTGTTTTGAAATTCAATCGCAAAGCAAACCTATCATTTTCAATTTCGACCACATGCGTTGGATGACCAATATCTCGACTAAGCAAATAATTTTGAATATTAAAAGCATGGTTTGATTCTAAAGTCTCACTAAAGAAGAGATCTATAGAGTTAGAATTACTCATTTCGAAGCTCAGTAATCTTGGAGGAATAACATCCGGATTCAGACCTTCAATTGAATTATTCTTCCCTGGTGTCCCACCACTTTCATCCATCGAGGCTCGCCAATTATCAGCCTGCCAAGAATGATTGTCAATATCAATCCGTTCGAGACTCCAACCGCCATTTTTCTTTTCATCATCTCCATACCAATCTGATGAATAGGTGACTTGATCAAGTAACACGCCTGATGAAGATTCTAAGGAAATACTCGTACCTGAATTGGTCAAACTTGGAAAACTACTGACCCCCAGAGAATTCCCAAACTCACGATACAATTCGGTTGCAGCATTGGAACAGAGAATTAAATAATCATGAGCTTGAATCTCAAAACCTGAAAGTGTTTTCTCTGAACCACCAACCTTCAGTTTATAATCCTTAATATTAATAGGGAACTCACTAGTATTATAAATCTCGATAAATTCATATTCTGGCAAACCTACAATAGGGGTTTCATCAGCAAATATCTCATTGATAACAAGATCATACTCATGAATATCGTGCCACAGAAAATCGACACTAATTTCTTGAGAATTCCCGCACTCATCGGTTAGATTATTCATGGTCAATTTCTGAATCTCACCATCTTGAAGTTCACTTGCAAAATGAAGTCTAAATACTTGATCTGACTCTTTAGTAATTGAAGAGACCGAAATGCTTTCAATTGTATAATTTGAAAGCAAAAGTGCCGCATCTTCATTTATGCTTTCCGAAAACTCCACTTGTAATTCCTGATTTGACAGTAAAACATGAGATTTTAAAACGGGAGCTATATTATCCTCGTAAATTCCTTTTATCGAATTTTCACTCCCCGGTGTCCCACATTTTATATTTTCTGAAACCGCCCAATTGCTAGCCGTTGAGCAAAAATTAGTAATATCAATTCG
>NZ_JBFFKR010000039.1:0-22074 GCF_041555295.1 Ancylomarina sp.
AGATCAAAAGTCAATCCATAAAACTCCCTCTTAGGTAAGAATCGAAGTTTTATGGATTGAATAATAGATTTAATCACAAATTATTCAGTAAAAGATTTGAAAATTACTGAAGCATTGTGTCCACCAAAACCAAACGTATTGCTTAAAGCCGCTCTGATAGGGCGCTCTTGAGCAGTGTGAAGCGTAAGGTTTAATTTAGAATCAATTTCAGGATCTTGTTCTCTGTGATTGATAGTTGGCGGTACAATAGAGTTTTTAATTGCCAAAATACTAGCAATTGCTTCAACTGAACCGGCAGCTCCCAAAAGGTGGCCTGTCATCGATTTTGTAGAACTAATGTTCACATTGTATGCATGCTCGCCTAAAACAGTTTTAACTGCTCTCAATTCTGGAATATCTCCTACTGGAGTAGATGTTCCATGAACGTTGATGTAGTCTAAATCTTCAGGCTGCATATTAGCGTCGCTAATAGCCATTTTCATAGCATTAATAGCACCGCGTCCTTCTGGATGTGTTGCTGTCAAGTGATAAGCATCACCAGACATCCCGCCACCAACAATTTCAGCATAAATTTTAGCACCACGGGCTTTAGCGTGTTCATATTCTTCAAGAATAAGAGCGCCAGCGCCTTCTCCCATTACAAAACCATCACGGGTTTTACAAAATGGACGAGATGCTTCTTTGTACTCATCATTGTTAGTTGAAAGGGCCTGCATAGAGTTAAATCCCCCTAATCCCGCTTCGTTGATAGAAGCTTCTGAACCACCTGATATAAAAATATCGGCTTTACCCAAACGGATATAGTTCATTGCATCAATCATAGCGTGTGTAGAAGAAGCACATGCAGATACTGTACCGTAGTTCGGTCCCTGGAAACCATATTTCATAGAAATATGACCGGCAGCAATATCAGAAATCATCTTAGGAATAAAGAAAGGAGAGAAACGAGGAGTTCCGTCCCCGTTTGCATATCCTGTTACTTCATCTAAGAAAGTCTTAATTCCACCAATTCCAGAACCCCAAATTACTCCAGCTCTTGTTAAATCTTCTGCCTCCAAATCGAAACCTGCATCCTCTATTGCTTCTTTCGCAGCAATTAAGGCATACTGTGCATAAAGATCGAGTTTACGAACTTCTTTGCGATCGAAATGCGCTTTAGGATCGAAGTTTTTAACCTCGCAAGCGAACTGAGTCTTGAATTTTGAAGCATCGAACTGGCGAATCATATCAGATCCACTCACACCGTTCTTCAAATTATCCCAATACTCGGCAATATTATTGCCGATAGGGTTAATAGTTCCAAGACCAGTTACTACTACTCTTTTAAGTTCCATAAAAAAGGTTCTGGGTTAATAAATTACTTTGCGTTTTCTTCGATATAAGAAATAGCGGCACCTACAGTCCCGATGTTTTCAGCTTGATCGTCTGGAATAGCGATGTTAAATTCTTTTTCGAATTCCATGATTAACTCAACGGTATCCAATGAATCAGCTCCTAGGTCGTTAGTGAAGCTAGCTTCAATAGCAACTTCTGTTTCATCAACACCCAATTTGTCAACAATGATTGCTTTTACTCTAGATGCAATATCAGACATAACTTAAAATTTTTAGATTAATATTTAAAAAATTATTTTTTAACTCTGCAAAGAAATAAATTTAGTGATTAAAATCAAACTTATTTCCACATAGTTGGTCGCAAAGATAATCCTTTTTCTCTCTCAAGTGAAAGAATTTCCTATTAAATTCGCCATAGAGAACGCTTCTCGTCTGATAATCTGAGCAATACGAAACCAAACCAGTCATCATCATTGGATTAGACGTTTAGATTATTAAGGCTTGGGGCAAAAATTCCTGAATAATAAGTAAAACAATCTGAAAGTAAGATTACAACTCTTTAAAGTTAAAAATGATAATAATCAGAGGAGTATAAATTCATTTATTAATTAACTTTGTGGAGATTAAATATGAAACAACAACCATGAAAAGAATTGCCATTTTTGCTTCTGGATCAGGAAGTAACGCTGAGAATATTGCTCATTATTTCAAATCAAATCCTGAGGTCGAAATCTCAATTATTCTTAGCAACAAAAAGGACGCCTTTGTTCTCGAAAGAGCAAACAAGCTCAATATTCCAAGCCAATCATTCACACGAAATGATTTTTATGAGTCAAACGCTATTATTGATTTATTAAAAAACAAGAAAATAGACCTAATTGTATTAGCAGGATTCCTGTGGCTAGTACCAGGTTCCCTAATAAAAGCCTATCCTAATGCTATTGTTAATATTCACCCTGCTCTTCTGCCAAACTATGGTGGCAAAGGAATGTATGGCATGAACGTTCACAATGCTGTTATTGCAAATAAGGATAAAGAAAGTGGTATAACCATCCATATTGTGAATGAAAAGTACGACGATGGAGAAACTATTCTTCAGGCAAAATGCCAAATCGAAGAGAATGACACAGCTGAAGATCTTGCCAATAAAATTCACGACTTAGAATACGAACATTTCCCTCGTGCCGTTGAGAATTATTTAAATCATATTTTAGATTAGACTCATTTATATGATATCAGAAATGGGAGATAGTCGTTGAAAACTATCTCCCATTTTAATCTAATATCTTTTTAGATCTTAGTGTAGACTCGTTATGCTTGAATCAAGAGCAAACTCTTTTTCAGCAATACTTTCCTCAACACCTAATTCAAGCAAAAGCTGATATTTAATAATATTATAAGCTGTAACATTCTTTGCTGAAACAGGTGCTACAGGAGGTGACTTCATCTTCAGAGGATTTATCGCAGTTCCATTCTTGTGAACTCTAAAGTCTAAATGTGGACCAGTAGCTAAACCGCTGGCTCCAACGTAACCAATTACTTGACCTTGCTTAACCCGCGCGCCAACTCCAACATTTTTTCCAAATCGAGAGAAGTGCATATAAGTTGTAGAGTAAACTGAATTATGTTTTATCTTTAAGTAGCGTCCTCCTCCTTGGTTCTGATTTCCTTTTTTAACCACAATACCATCACCAATAGTCATAACAGGTGTTCCAGTTGGAGCGGCATAATCGATACCATGATGTGGACGATAACGCTTAAGTACAGGATGAAATCTATTATTTGAAAATTTAGAACTAATACGTGAAAAACGCAGCGGTGCTTTCAGAAAGGCTTTCTGCAAACTCTGTCCTTCTTCATCGAAATAACCGTCCTTATCTCCATCTTTAAAAGCAAAGGCGTAGTTATTTGATTTATGATGAACGAAATTAGCAGCAATTACTTTAATCTGATGAATAGATTTTCCATCAATCATTTCTTCATCGTAGATAACATTGAATTCGTCTCCTTTACCGATACCAAAGAAATCGATCGTCCAAGCATAGATGTCAGACAATTCCATCGAAAGAACTGGATCTGCACCAACCTCAACCATTGCATTCCACAACGAAGATTCTATTGTGCCTTTAACTTGTTTACGAACTGTCGTAATCTCCTTTTGTCCTTTATAAACTTGGATAGTGTCCGTTAAATTAAAAACGATATATTCCTTAGGTGTATTCTCGTAAATAAAGTATTCAGCCGTTTTCAAACTATCCTTAGTGAAAAGCATAGCATATTTTCGATCGGATTTAATTTTACGAACATTAAAAACCTTCTTGGCTTTTTGTGCAATCTCATGAATCAACTTTGATGATACTTTGTGTTGATCCAAAATGACAGAAAGCGTTTGATTTCGCTTCACCTTATACTCTTCAAGTTGAAAATTATCTATAGGAAAACCATATTTGTAATTGACTTCCTGATTATGAACAGAATCAATTAATACAGGTTTAGCTTTGTCGGCAGGTGTTAATTCTATATCATTTCTATTTTTCACGAAAAATAAACCTGCAAGAATAAGAACTGGAATTATTAGGTATTGAATCTTAAGAAAACGCTTCATAAAATAATAAAATCTTAAAAATAGAACTTCGGTCGGAAATCTTCATAAAATCGGCTCATTCCATCCTCACAATTCTGTCATCTAGCCGACTCCGTCGCCGAAGTTAAGATATAAAACATGTGGATACAAATTGCCGGGTATTAGAATGAACTAATCCCGGCAATTTTAACATTATTAAACCTATCCTATCTGTTCTCTATAAACAGCTGATATTATTTTATCTTATCAAAACCTTGTCCGTATACACCCATTACAGATCCCATAGAAATGAAGGCATCTGGATCTAATACTTTTACCATTTTTAAAATGGCTTGAGAATCTTTCTTCTTGGCTAAAAGCATTAAAACTTTTACGTCTTCCTGAGAGTATCCTCCTTTTGCTTGAAGCTCCGTTAAACCCTGATCGAGATTCGTAATAAGTTCCATTCTAATTTCATTAAACCGCTTAGTGAAGATGAAAATTTGAACAGATTGCTTACTACCTTCAATTACCATATCTACACAATAAGCGCTCACTCCCATGGCTACAAAACCATATACCACTTGCTCGATAGAGTTCGAAAGAAAGTATGACGATGAAATGATTATTAAATCTAAAGTCAATAAAAGCTGACCTGGGCTATAATTTCGGTATTTATTAATCATCATGGCAATGATATCGGTACCACCAGTACTTCCCCCTTGAGATAATATAATACCCGCACTCGCTCCAGCCATAATACCACCAATTATAGCACACATAAATCTATCACTCACCAAAGGTTCAATGAAAATAGATTGCAAAAACCATAGAAAGACAGACAGAACGATAGTGGCGAAAATAGTTTTGACACCAAATCCAAAACCTAACACCTTCATAGCTAAAACAAGTAGTAATCCATTAATAATAAAAACAGAGTAACCTACTTTAAATCCTGTTGCGAAATAGATAACGGTTGCGATACCAGTCACACCACCTCCAACAATTTCGGATGGAATTAAGAAAGCTGTCCACCCTATAGAACCAATAAAAAGGCCTAAAGCAATAATAAAATAAGACTTAAACTGCTTGGTAAAATTTACAACACTTATCATTCTATAATTTTAAAATTATTCCCACTTTGGGGATTTTTTTTTCTGGGCACAAAGTTAGTAAGAATTTCCTTACGCACGAATTTCATCAAAACCAAAACCATAAACCCCCATGACAGATCCCATGGAAATAAAGGCATTAGGATCATGCTGTTTCACAATTTTGAAGATTTGCGGTGTTTCATGTTTACGAACGACAATCATCAGCATTTTTTTATTCTCTTTTGAATACCAACCCATGGCATCGATAACAGAAATTCCTTTATTAATTTTTGATCCAATCTCATCAGCTAACTTCTCATGATCCTTGGTAATAATAAACATTTGAGCCGATTGTTTACTCCCACTTATAACCATATCAATAGCATAAGAAGCAACACTCATCGACACATAGCCATAAACAATAGTTGGCACATCTTTAAAATAGAAATATGACGATGCTATAATAAATACGTCGAGATATAAGATAATACGTCCAGGACTAATGTTTCGATATTTATTAACAATCATTGCAATTATATCTGTACCACCACTACTTCCTCCCTGAGAAATTGTAATTCCAACACCAACACCACCTAAAATACCACCTAAAATTGCAGCCATAAACTTATCATCGACTAAAGGAGCGGTAAAAAATTTCTGTTGCACACTAAGAAAAATAGAACCAAGTATTATCGCATAAATGGTTTTGGCTCCAAATTTAGGACCTAGAATTTTTAAAGCTATTATTATCAAGAAACAATTGATAATCAAATATGACAGCCCTACAGGAATCGTTTCTCCGGAACTATAAAATATTATGGTTCCAATGCCACTGACTCCTCCACCAATGATTTCTGACGGTATTAAAAAGGCTGTCCAGCCAAAGCTATAAATTGCCAATCCCAATGCAATAATCAAATAGGATTTCAATTCTGTGGTGTTCAATTTCATTTTCTAGATTGTTGTTTTTTTTGGATTATTTTATCAATTGATATAAAAAATAAAAACTTTAGTCTCATTGAGTAGTCAATGAAACTAAAGCTTTTTCAAATATGAATTTAGCTTTCTGTTAGACTACTATGTTTACAATTTTTTTAGGGACAATAATCACCTTTTTAGGTGTTTTACCATCGATCCATTTCTGGGACTGTTCATGATTCATTACGGCCTCTTCAATTTCATCTCTACTCAGGCTTAATGAAAGTTCCAGTATAAATCTCATCTTTCCATTAAATGAAACAGGATATGAATAAACATCCTCTATTAAATAAGCTTCATTTAAGACCGGGAATTTAGCCTCAGTAATACTATTCGAGTGACCACAAAGCCACCAAAGCTCCTCAGTTATATGAGGTGCAAAAGGTGCTAAAAGAGCTAATAACTCTTCTAAAACAGCCTTCTTATTACACTTGATCGTATTCAATTCATTCACACAGATCATAAATGCCGAGACAGAAGTATTAAACGAAAATCGCTCAATATCATCCTGAATTTTCTTTATTGATTTATGAAGAACTTTATATTCCGCTTTTGTAGGCTCATCAGTTGAAACCACAAATTCATTCTGATCGTTATGGAATAAACGCCATAGTTTCTTCAGGAATTTATGCACCCCATCAATACCATTAGTATCCCATGGTTTTGATGCTTCTAATGGTCCTAAGAACATTTCATACAAACGAAGTGTATCTGCTCCATATTCATCAACAATCACATCTGGGTTAACCACATTAAACATCGACTTCGACATTTTCTCTACAGCCCAACCACAAATATATTTACCATCTTCTAAAACAAATTCAGCATTTGCATACTCAGGCATCCAATTCTTGAACGCTTCAGTATCTAAAACATCGTTTTTCACAATATTTACATCAACATGAATTTGAGTTGTATCATACGCTTCTCTCAAACCATATGACACATATTTATTCGTATTCTTAATACGATAAACAAAGTTAGAACGCCCCTGAATCATACCCTGATTCACCAATTTTTTGAAAGGCTCATCCTTACAAACCTTTCCTATATCGAAAAGGAATTTATTCCAAAAACGAGAATAAACGAGATGACCTGTAGCATGCTCGGTACCTCCAATATACAAGTCAACATCCTGCCAATACTCATTTACTTCCTCAGAAACCAACGCATCGTTATTGTGAGGATCCATATAACGTAAATAGTAAGCTGATGAACCCGCAAAACCTGGCATTGTATTCAATTCAATTGGATAACCATCTTCAGTAGTCCAATTAGTTGCACGACCCAAGGGTGGCTCACCCGTTTCAGTAGGCAGATATTTATCAACCTCTGGTAATTCAAGAGGTAACTTTTCAAAATCCATCATTTGTGGCATGCCATCCTTAAAATAAACAGGGAATGGCTCTCCCCAATAACGCTGACGAGAGAAAATCGCATCACGTAAACGGAAATTAATTTTTCGTTTACCTAATCCTCTTTCTACAATTTCAGCATTTGCTTTTACAATGGCATCCTTAACATCCAATCCGTTCATAAAGTCAGAATTGATCATTTCGCCTGACTTAGCATCGTAAGACCCTTCGCTTAAATCGCCACCTGATACAACAGGAACAATTGGCAAATCGAATTTCTTTGCAAAAGCATAATCACGGCTATCATGAGCAGGTACAGCCATAATAGCACCAGTTCCATATCCAGCCAAAACGTAATCACTCACCCAGACCGGAATAACTTCTCCTGAAAATGGATGTATTGCATATGAGCCTGTAAATTCACCACTAACCGTTTTAACATCAGCCATACGTTCTCTTTCCGTACGCTTTTTAGTAGCTGCAATATAAGCTGCAATTTTTTCTTTGTATTCCGAAGTCGTCAATTGATCTACCAACTCACTTTCAGGAGCCAAAACCATAAAGCTTACTCCAAAAATAGTATCAGGCCTGGTTGTAAAAACAGTCATCTTCACATCAGAGCCCTTCACCAAAAAGTCCATCTCAGCACCTTCTGAACGACCAATCCAGTTACGTTGAATTTCTTTTAATGAGTCAGTCCACTCCAGTTTCTCCATATCTTCGAGCAAACGCTTTGCATATGCAGAAACTCTTAAAGACCATTGACGCATTTTTTTCTGCTCAACTGGATGTCCACCTCTAACTGATAAACCGTCTTTAATTTCATCATTGGCAAGAACAGTACCTAACTGAGGACACCAGTTCACCATTGTATTAGCCAAATACGCTAAACGATAATTCAAAAGAATGACATCCTGTTCTTTTTCGGATAAAGCATTCCATTCTTCAGCAGTAAAAATATCTTCCTGAGAAGTTGAAGCATCAACTTCTGCATTTCCTTTAGTTTGGAATTCCAAAACCAAATCAGAAATTGCCTCAGCTTTTTGAGTCTTATTATTAAAATAATGTTTAAACATCTCAATAAAAGCCCATTGAGTCCACTTGTAATATTCAGGGTCAGAAGTACGAATTTCTCTATCCCAATCGTATGAAAAGCCAATTTTATCTAATTGCTGACGGTATCTTTTAATATTAACATCAGTTGTAATAGCCGGATGTTGACCTGTCTGAATTGCATACTGCTCAGCAGGTAAACCATAAGCATCGTAGCCCATAGGATGCAATACATTAAATCCTTTTAAACGCTTGTAGCGAGAATATATATCAGAAGCAATATAGCCAAGTGGGTGTCCTACATGCAAACCAGCCCCTGATGGGTAAGGAAACATGTCGAGAACATAAAATTTTGGTTTGCTTGTATCAACATCAACTTGATAAGTCTTGTTGTCTACCCAAAACTGTTGCCACTTTTTTTCTATTTCTTTAAAATTGTATTCCATGTTCAATAGCTAATTAGATATGAATTCCGATTACATTCGGGGTAAGACTATCTAGAAACCTAAATAAATCTCACACTTTCAATCTGATTGATAATTAAATGATATAGATTTCGAGTTTCACTACTGCTAATAATTGCAAATTAGAAATAACAAAACCTCATTCTTCATTAAGCCGCAAAATTAGCAAAAGTTTGAAATAAATGTGGACTTTATTTTAGTAAAGAGAAATTATTAAATTTTGTCTATTAGGGCTTTAGCTAATTCTAAGAAAATTTCGAGAGCTCAATATCGAAGCAGTATGTCAATTTCCATAAATAAATGGATTAATTTTCTAAATTTGTCTTTGAATAGGCTCCATAGTTCAGCTGAATAGAACGTCAGATTCCGGTTCTGGAGGTCATGGGTTTGAATCCCATTGGAGTCACAAAAAAAGCTCGAAGCTAACGCTTCGAGCTTTTTTCATTTTAATCGGACATCTAAAATTACAGCAAAAAAAAAGGAGTCCTCATGGACTCCTTTTGATTATATATCGAATAATAAATTATTCAGCAGTTTGTCTAGTTGAATAGTTCAATTTAAGTGAACTCGCTTTTCTAAGTTCCTGCTTAATGTCAGTGATAATACCCATTTTAGTGTATTGATCAACTTTCAATGAAGTAGTCAACTTATTACGTAATTCTTCTTTTCTTGATTCACGTTCTGAAGCAATAAAAGCTTGAATATCATCAACCGTTGCAAATTGGTCGTTCAACTGGATACGAGGCTCAGTTCCGTAAGTCTTCGTGAATTTTCTCATAGGCACACCTACATAGATGTTACTAACAAGATCCTTCTTTTCCAATTTAGTTATCTCTTTCGCTGATGGAACCATAATATCCACATTCAAATCGACTTCTCTCATGGTTGTTGCAACCATAAAGAAAAATAACAACATGAATACAATATCAGGAAGAGAAGCTGTTGATATGGCCGGTAATTCTTTCTTACCGTCTTTTCTAAACTTTGACATTATTTACCTCCTGTATTTCTTGGTTCAGCTTCAGAAATCTGTACGGGGACGTATTTTCTAACTGCCGATTGCTGATCTGCATCAAGCTCGGCATATTTTTTACCCCATTTTTGCATTGACTTCTCATCTTTTAACTCACGAGAAGCGGCAGCAAGTTCATCCTGAACGCGAATATAAGTTTCGTATCTTGTTCCACGGTCGTTCTGTAACGAGATCAATCCCTTAGAAACCATAACGTCACCAAAATAGGGTACGTTTTTCAGTCCTTTTTCAGGAAGTGTCTCAAGATTTGAAGGATTCATGAAGAACTCTTTAGTTTTATCACGCAATTGTGAGATACTAAGAACTTCACCATTTACCAACAATTCATTGTTACGATTCACCAAAATGGAAAAAACATTACGTTTTTTAACCTTTGGTGGCGTTTCTGAAGAATCTTCTGGGATAGCTGGCAACATCTTGTAGATACCAGTATCTACATCCATTGTCGTTGTCACCAAGAAGAAAATTAACAGAAGAAACGCGATATCGGCCATCGAACTCGAATTTATCTCTGGTGTTTTTCTTGCCATAATATTATTTATTAAGGTTTACGATTTGAATTTAATCAAATCATTGTCTTAGCGAAATTTTCTCATAGTTTCTGTCACTACGATAGAAACGATAGCACCAACACCTAAAACATACATCGTATATAAAATGGTATCAGCAAACTTTAATGCACCAACATTATTGTCATCTCCAGTATAACCAGGAAGGCTTAATAATGTACCGTCAGATAAAGAATATGCTATCAAGATAATTAGTCCAAGACCAGCAAGTCCAGCTAATCCTTTAATTGCTCCTTTAGGATCAGATACGATCTGAAGAATAGGGAACAACAGTGATAAGCCAACAGTGATAATGAATAAAGCCTTTGCCCAATGAATCAACGAATCGGTATAAACCGGAGTATCATAGGCTGCATTTGGCACTTCTCCACCAAAGTAAAACATGGCTACAAAAACAACTGTAAGACCAAGCATTACATAGGTAAGAATATTTAAATATTTACTCAATGTATTTGACATAGTCGGAAATTATTTTTTCAAGTTGTATTTTACTAAGATATCAAGAAGAGAGATAGATGCATCTTCCATGTTGTTTACAATACTATCAATTTTAGCAGTACAGTAGTTATAAAATACCTGAAGGATCATAGCTACGATCAAACCAGATACAGTTGTAATCAAAGCAACTTTAATACCACCAGCTACAGCAGCAGGAGAAATAGTACCCATCGACTGAATAGAGTCAAATGCACCAATCATACCGATTACTGTACCCATGAAACCCAACATAGGAGCAAGACCAATCATTAAAGAGATCCAAGAAAGACCTTTCTCTAAAAGACCCATTTGAACTGAACCATAAGCGATTACCGACTTCTCAACAACATCTACACCTTCTTCGATACGGTCAAGACCTTGATAGAAGATACTAGCGACAGGACCGCGAGTGTTTCTACAAACTTCTTTAGCAGCATCAACACCACCATTATTCAACGCTTCCTCTAGGCTAGCGATCAGCTTCTTAGTGTTTGTAGTTGACATGTTTAAGTAAATGATTCTTTCAATACAAAGAGCCAAACCTAAAATAAGTGTCAACAATACAAAACTCATAAACATCGCACCACCTTGGATGAATTGTTTTTTAACAATAGCGTGGAATGAAGTACTCTCTACTTCTTCCTCCATAACTGGAGCTACTTCTTCTACTTCAGTTTCTTGAACTGCAACTTCCTCAGTTGTTTCATCCTGAGTATCTACGGTAGCTTCGGTAGTTTCAGCTGTCTCATCTTGAGCAACTGCATTAAATGATGCTCCAAAATTCAGCATCCCGATAACTGCTATAAATGCAAATAACTTTTTCATAGTCTGTTTTTCAAATTTTAATTAACGAAATTATTTTTTACAAAATTAAACGGTTACA
This sequence comes from Ancylomarina sp., assembly GCF_041555295.1. NCBI lineage: Bacteria > Pseudomonadati > Bacteroidota > Bacteroidia > Marinilabiliales > Marinifilaceae > Ancylomarina > Ancylomarina sp. The sequence goes on from NZ_JBFFKR010000039.1 coordinate 11,804, forward strand.
ATCAAAAAAATTGATTAACAATAATCAATTATATTTTCTTTTTAAAGAACAAGCTTAAACCACTTATATTATCTATATCTCACTCCTTTTCTTATGTAATACAAGAAGGTTTTAACAGTGCACCAAATTACAAAAAAAAAGTGAAAAACAAATTTTCTATTGGCATAATTCGCCTTTGATGGACTTATTTAAAAAGAATTTTATCTTATCTGAATCAAGCTGCTGTCCTAACAAAAACATAAGCTTAGTAATGGCAGCTTCTGTAGTGATATCGTGACCACTCACAACCCCAATATTTAGTAGCTCTACACTTGTTTCATACAAGCCCATATCTACACTCCCTGCCGGGCACTGAGTCACATTGTATACAATGACACCTTTATCGATTGCATCCTTAATAGAATCAATAAACCACTTATCAGTTGGTGCATTTCCCGCACCATAGGTTTCAATCACAACGGCTCTTAATCCCTCGATATTAAAAATAGCGTCTACGGTTTTTTTATTAATGCCTGGGAATATTTTAAGAATAGCAATATTGGTATCTAAATCAGTAGAAATTGCAAACTCTTTCTCTTTCGTAACTTTTTGAATTACGGCATGATTATAATGAATATTAATACCCACTCTTGCCAAATCCGGATAGTTGTATGAATAAAAAGCATTGAAATATTCCGCATTGTGCTTTGTTGTGCGATTTCCTCTAAATAATTTATTCTCGAAAAGCACGCAAACTTCGGGAACAATCGCTTTACCATCCTTATAATCGGCAGCAATCTCAATGGCAGTAATCAGATTTTCCTTACCATCAGTACGCAACATACCAATTGGTAATTGCGAGCCCGTTAAAACAACTGGTTTTTCAAGGTTATCAAGCATAAAACTTAAAGCCGATGCAGAATATGACATCGTATCGGTACCATGAAGAACAACAAAACCATCAAACTTTTCATAGTTTTCTTTAATCAGATTAGCAATCTTAACCCAAACTTCAGGATTCAGATTAGAAGAATCGATAAGCGGATCAAAAGCCACTGAAGTTAAATCGAAACCAAAGCCCTTAAGTTCTGGCACCTGTTTTAGAATATGATCAAAATCGAATGGTTTTAAAGAACCATTTTTTGGATCTTTTACCATCCCAATAGTTCCTCCAGTATAAATTATCAAAATTGAAGTCTTCATATACTTATAAATTTCATGTTTTAACATTCCGATTAAAATCGGGGAAATACTCACTTTAGCAAAACTGCTCATTTACTTTATCTATTCCAGAGGACAGATTTTAGCAAAAAAAACATTTAATATCGACAAGCTTAAATTCTCTTGATCTTTTCTCAAGATGAAACACACATCTAAAATGTGTTTAAATTTTAAACAGATTCTGAGCATTTCGACTTGTTATCTCAGTCACCTCATCAAGACTTAAATGATGAATCTCAGCTAATTTTACAGCAATCAGAGCAACATAAGCCGACTCATTCCTTTTACCACGCTTGGGCGTTGGTGCTAAATATGGTGAATCTGTTTCTAAAATTAGATTTTCCATGCCTATTTCCTTAACGACTCGATCTAATCCAGAATTTTTAAAAGTTAGAATCCCATTTAAACCCAACAGGAATCCCATATCAAGGGCTTTATTGGCCTGCTCTAAATTTCCAGTAAAAGAATGGAAAACACCAGTAAGTTTTTCCGATTTGAAAGATTCCAAAACTTCGAAGATTTCTGAAAAGGATTCACGAGCATGAATAACAACTGGCAGCTCTCTTTCAACAGCCCAAGTCAATTGTTTTTCGAAAACAAATTGCTGTTCTTTCAAAAAGGTTTTATCCCAATATAAGTCGATTCCAATCTCCCCGATTGCAATAAATTTTTCTTCATTCAACCATTTTTCACAGATAGCCAATTCTTCCTCATAATTCTCTTTCACTGAGGTTGGATGTAATCCCATCATAGGCAAACAATAATCGGGGTAGCTTTTCACCAATTTAAGCATGGGTTCGATTGACTCGGAATCAATGTTTGGCAAAAATATTTGACCAACATTAGCATCTTTTGCTCGTTGAATCGCTTCAGCGATATCCTCGTCAAAAGCTTCAGAATAGATATGAGAATGGGTATCGATTAACTTCATACAAAATTGTGTTGACAGTGAAATTGGCTTTCAAAATTAATTTTCATTCCAATATGAAAAAAGCCGGCTAAAGCCGGCTCTTTTTTATATTTGAATCGTGAGGATATTATACACATCCTTGAGCCACCATTGCTTCAGCAACTTTTACGAAGCCTCCAATGTTTGCACCATTTACGTAATTAATCTTACCATTTTTTGTACCGAATCTTACACAAGTATCGTGAATATCTTTCATGATACGAGCAAGTTTAGCATCAACTTCTTCAGCAGTCCAGTTAAAACGTAATGAGTTTTGTGACATTTCAAGACCTGAAACAGCAACACCACCAGCATTAGCTGCTTTACCAGGAGCAAATGAACAGTTATCAACTAAATAAAGCATAGCTTCTGCAGTACAACCCATGTTAGAAGTCTCAACAACATACTTACATCCGTTTGCTACAAGAGTTTTAGCATCTTCTTCGTTCAATTCGTTCTGAATTGCACAAGGGAAAGCCATATCAACTTTTGCACCCCAAGGCTTTTGTCCAGCGAAGAACTCAGCACCGAATTTCTCAGCGTAAGGAGCTACAACATCATTGTTCGAAGCACGAAGATCCAATAAGAAATCGATCTTCTCAGCATCTAAACCTTCTTTATCGTATACATATCCATCAGGACCTGAAATAGTAACTACTTTAGCACCTAGCTCAGTTAATTTAAGAGCAGCACCCCAAGTTACATTACCGAAACCTGAAAGAGCAACAGTTTTGCCTTTTAATGTCTCATTGTTTTCAGCAACCATATGCTGAGCAAAATAAACAGCTCCAAAACCAGTAGCTTCAGGACGAATTAAAGAACCACCAAATTCAAGTGGCTTACCAGTCAATACACCAGTAAACTCGTTACGGATTCTCTTATATTGTCCGAAAAGGTATCCGATCTCGCGACCACCTACTCCGATATCACCTGCAGGAACATCAGTGTTAGGACCGATATGTTTACACAGCTCAGTCATGAAACTCTGACAAAAACGCATAATTTCGTTATCTGATCTTCCTTTTGTGTTGAAGTCAGAACCACCTTTACCACCACCCATAGGTAGAGTAGTCAAAGAGTTCTTGAAAGTTTGTTCGAAACCTAAGAATTTAAGAGCACTTAGAGTTACAGAAGGGTGAAAACGTAAACCACCTTTGTAAGGTCCGATTGCAGAGTTAAACTCAACACGGTATCCACGGTTAATCTCTACTTCGCCATTATCGTTGAACCAAGGCACTCGGAACATGATAGTACGTTCTGGCTCACACATTTTCTCAAGAATCTTAGCATTCTTGTATTTAGGGTTAGAATCGTAAGTTTCCCATACAGACTCTACTACTTCTTGTGCAGCCTGGTGAAATTCTGCTTCACCTGGAGTTCTACCCTTAAGGGCTTCCATGAATTCATTAATCTTCGCTTCCATGTCCAAAATATGTTATGAAATTAAAATAAGATTGTTGTGATACAATTGTTAATATTTTGGTTCAAATGTATATAAATTTTAAGAACCTCAGTTTTTTTTATCAAAAAAATTCAAACGTTTTAAAAAATATTTAAATACTGAATATCAACAAGTTGTGCATTTAAAGATTCTGCTCTACAACATCAGTCAAAAAAAAATAGATTTTTCAAGAAGTCAAAGAGTAGATTTTACCAGGAAGTGCTCGAATAAGTCCTTCAAATTCCATTTTTAACAACAAACTTGAAACCCTACTCATAGGTAAATTCGATTTAATGGAAAGCATATCAATTCCTAATTTACTTTCATTATTTAATAGGTCTACGATTAACCCTTCCTCCATTGAGAGTTCAACAAACATTCTTGATTGAACCGCATCCTTCTTTCCCAAATCATTCTCCCAACCAAGAATATATTCAATATCAGCAACTGATTCTACCAAGTGGGCCTGATTGGTTTTAATTAAATGATTACATCCTTGAGAGTAAACATCTCCCGACCTACCGGGGAATGCAAACACATCTCTATTGTATGAATTCGCTATTTCAGCAGTCGTCAATGATCCACCTTTTCTAGCAGATTCCATCACTAAAGTAGCATCAGCCATACCAGCGACAATTCTATTTCGACGAACAAAGTGTCTTGGATCGATTACACTTTTCGAAGTAAACTCAGTAATGATCGCTCCACTATGAATAATCTCTTCTGCATATTTACGATGCTGAGCCGGATACATCAGGTGAAAACCATGTCCTACTACTGCAACTGTAGGTAAATTATATTGCATTGCTGCCTTATGGGCACAAATATCAATACCATAAGCCAAACCACTCACTATAATAGTCTTTTCAACATGTGAAGCAAGTGCCTTAATAAGCTTATTACAATTCTCCCTCCCATATTCTGTGGCATTACGAGTCCCTACCACACTTAAAATACGAGAAGCATTGAAATCAATTTCTCCTTTATAATATAATGTAATAGGAGAATCAGGACAATTCAATAAACGTTGCGGGAAATTTTCATCTAAATAGAAAGCCACTTTTATAGCGTTGCCTTCAATAAACTTCAATTCAGCTTCAGCATCTCGCAAAGCCGAATCCCGATCTAACTTTTGAATTATATTCTTTCCTATACCGGGGACTTTAAGTAGGTTCTGTTTCTTCTCTCTAAAGAATGCCTCAACGCCACCCGAATAAGCAATCACTTTTCGTGCATTAATACTGCCAAGTCCGTTTAAAAAGCTGAAAGCAACTTTATAGATTGTTTCCATAGTTTGAATTTAGATCATCCAAATTAGGAAAATGCATTGTCAAATCAAAAAAAGATAAGCTCCTACATATCAAATGCAAATCCTATAGTAACAAAACCGGCATTACCATAACCCAGCTCTGTAAAAATATCAATATTATCACTTATATTATATCGGCCACCAATCAGAATTCCCAAATCGAATAAAAAGTTATTCTCTTTATTATTAATTCCTTTTTCCGCCTTAATATGCTCCAAAGAGAATCCTGTTTTTAATGAGGCATATAAGTCTACTCCAGACTCGGGAGATATATTTATCGCATCCAGGAGATCATTCAAATCATAAGAAATCACTCCTCCAAAGCGATAATAATTATAAGTAATTTCTGTAAATTCGTTAATCAAGGATTCATTCTTCTGTCCAGCAAAACCCATATAAGCACCTAAACGGAACCTGTCACGCCAAGGTTTATCAACCTGAATCAAAAATGATGGGTATTGGGTTTCATCTCCATTTTTAAAATTGTGATCAAACTTGCCGTACTTAGCAAATGGCAGTCCCACTTGAATTCTTAGACCTTCCTCTGGTTTCTGTGAAAATAAAGTCAATGATAAAAAAGACAGAGCGGCTAAAATGATGTATTTTTTCATGTGCATATTATAATAGATGCTTATTAGTAAAAAAATCTGGGATTACTTTTTTGAATACTTTGAAAGGGATCCTAATAACTCGGCTCTTTGCTCTCTTGATAAGGCTGACAAGCTTATTCCTGGATATTTGGCCAAACCTTTTGCACTCATCTGAAAAAGAAACAGATCTTCTCGTAATCCCATACTCCTCTTTTGCAATTCGAAATGAGAGAAAGTTTGTTTACTTATCTCTATAGATTTAAACTTATCATGAAAAGGATGCAAAGGATAATAGCGAATAATGATTTTATCATCTGTTTCCTTATAAATGATGAAATTATTTTCTCTTATCAGATTAAGTCCAATCAATACTACAAAAATGGCAAATAAACTGACCAATATAAGGGTCATATAAACTGGATTGAGATAGACTGTCAGTACAGTTAAACTCAAATAAAGGAAAGTTATGATATAATAAAAAAGCTTAATGTGTGCAGCTCGATTCTGATTGCTTAGTGTCATATGAGTATCAATATAAAATTTTTGTATATAATGGCTATTAATCTAAATAACCTTAGTCCTTATTTTTGAAATCGGCAAGTTTGACATCACTCGCTAAAATACTATATTTGACCAAAGTTAGAAACTATAAATAAGTTAGCAAATGAGTCCTCAATCTTACGATTTAATTTTTACTGAAAGCATTGAAAAAGAGCTTGGCAAAATTTTGGAAACTTATTCCAAGTCAAAAATCTTTATCCTAATGGATTCAGGTGCACAAGAACATTGTTGGCACCTTCTATCAGGGAACGAAAAATTGCAAGATATTCCTAAGCTCATCATAGGGTGTGGGGAGCAAAATAAATCATTGGAGTCAGTTGTAAAGGCATGGGAATTTCTAGGTGAAAATGGAGCCAACCGACACAGCTTGGTCATCAATATTGGTGGTGGCATGATGTCTGATTTAGGTGGTTTTGTTGCATCTACCTTTAAGCGTGGTTGCCACTTTATTAATATACCAACTACACTTCTTTCACAGATTGATGCTTCGGTAGGCGGAAAAACAGGTTTCAACTTTAATGGATTAAAAAACGAAATTGGTGTTATCAACCAACCTGATATGGTTGTTATAAGCCCTGAGTTTTTAAAAACTTTACCGATAAAGGAATTCAAATCTGGCTTTGCTGAAATGTTGAAACATGCAATCATTTATAGTCAAAACTATTTAGATGAGCTTATTTCCTTTAATTTCGACGATATAAACTATTCCAAATTACTAAATCTGATCAGAAAATCGGTAGCAGTAAAACAAGAGTTTGTGATGAAAGATCCAATGGAGAGAAATGTAAGAAAAGTTCTAAACTTTGGTCACACTATAGGTCATGCTTTCGAAAGTTATGCACATCGCCACAAGCTTGAACTTTATCATGGTGAAGCTGTAGCACTAGGTATGATAGGAGAACTTTATCTATCGGTAAAGAAAAGAGCCTTCCCTCAAGATAAATTTGAAGAGATAGTGAAATATATAACAGATATTTACTCAGACTTTTCTATTTTTGCGAAGGATTACCCCGAATTATATCAATTGATGTTACACGATAAGAAAAATAGTGACGAAGGAGTCAATTTCACTCTTCTTCCAAATGTTGGTGCTTATACAATAAATAACATCTGCACAGAAGAAGAAATAGTTGAAGCTCTCAATCAGTATGGAAAAAGAAATTAAGATGGACGTTAAACTTCAAGAAGCAAAAAACTCAATTAGAGATATCGTTGATTTTCCTAAAGAAGGTATTGTATTTAAAGATATCACTACCATGTTGAAGGATGAAAAACACCTAAACACTTTGGTTGAATCTCTTTATGAGCAATACAAGGACAGAGGTATTACAAAAATTGTAGGACTCGAAAGCCGTGGTTTTATTCTAGGTACTGTTTTAGCCTATAAATTAGGAGCTGGATTTGTACCCGTGCGTAAACCAGGAAAATTACCTGCACCGACCTATTCAGAAAAATATTCTCTTGAGTACGGAGAAGATGAAATGTTCATTCATCAGGATGCTTTAAATTCTAAGGATGTTATTTTATTGCACGATGATTTATTAGCAACAGGTGGAACAGCCAAAGCATCAATAAATCTAATCAGCAAATTCAATGTTAAGGAAGTTTATATTAACTTCCTTGTTGAGTTGGACTTCTTAAACGGACGTGAAAAATTAGATACGCTATATCAAGTTGATTCTCTTTTCCATTTCTAGATAATAGAAATTAAGGAATTACACCATACAGCCGTTGGGAAATTCAATTTCCTAACGGCTGATTTTTTGTACAATCTTTTTTAAGATCAAAACCATGCACTACACTATATCTAAGCCAGAAAAAAACATAGAAGGGAAAATCATCGTTCCTTCATCGAAAAGCATTTCGAATCGTGTGCAAATCATCAATGCTTTAAGTTATAGTTTTGAACCGATTAAGAATCTATCAACTTGTGACGATTCTAAGGTAATGCAAGAGGTTTTATTTTCTAACACCAATGTTTTTGATGTCGGTCATGCTGGTACTAGTATGCGATTTTTAACGGCTTACTTATCAAAAATATTAGGTGAATGGACCCTTACTGGTTCTGATCGAATGAAAGAGCGTCCCATATCTGTTTTAGTTGATGCACTGAATTCATTGGGAGCACAAATCACATATCTTGAAAAGGAAGGTTATCCTCCTTTGAAAATAATGGGATCGAATATCACGGGTAAAGAAGTTGAATTAGCTGGGAACACCAGCTCTCAATACATCTCAGCACTCCTACTTATTGCTCCTACTCTTGAAAATGGTCTTCGTATCAAACTACAAGGCAAAATTGTATCTCGTTCATATATTGAGATGACTCTAGCTATCATGGAAGAGTTTGGAATCCAGTCTGAGTTTAAAAACAATGAAATTTACATCGCTAATCAACTTTATAAGGTTATGCCTTACACCGTAGAAGGTGATTGGTCTGGAGCCTCATATTGGTATGCCTTTATGGCTATGGCTCCAAAAGGGAAACTCTTTCTGGATGGGCTGAAAAAAAATAGTTTTCAGGGAGATTCAGGTTTAATTGATGTGTTTGAGAAACTTGGTGTGAAAACCAATTTCACTAAAAAAGGTATGTTTATCGAACAAACGAATGATGTTTGTAAAAAACTGGTTTTCGATTTTATCGAGATGCCAGACCTGGCACAAACATTTGCAGTGGTTTCTGCCTTAAAGAATATTCCTTTCCATTTTAAAGGCCTTGAAACGCTTAAAATAAAGGAAACCAATCGTATTGCAGCTCTTATCGATGAGTTGGCTAAATTGGGCTATGTTCTTTACGAACCTCAGGATGGAGAACTGGCTTGGGATGGTGAAATGAAAGCTGAAAGCGAAGAGATTATCATTAAAACCTATCACGATCATCGTATGGCTATGGCTTTTGCTCCAATTGCGATGATTCGTCCAGAGATTAAAATCGCAGATCCAATGGTTGTCAATAAATCTTACCCTAACTTCTGGGAACAATTACAAGAAGTAGGCTTCCAGATTAATCAGGGGTAATGATATGATGATTTGGTGATGTGCTGATGTGAAAAATTAAAACTCGAATTCACGAATGAATTTCTAAAAAATATAATTCGTGAATTCGTGGCTATTTTAACTAATTTCAAGGCTCCCCCGTAGGTTTTCCGCATTTCCCCGATCGTTTCTCTCATTACCCCGATCGTTTTACGCATTACCCTGATCGTTTCTCACATTACCCCGATCGTTTTACGCATTACCCTGATCTTTTTTCGGATCTAGTCAATGAACTGTGTCACTCTTATAATTTTCTTTTTTTCAAAGGCCTTCACAAGCACCGCGGTTTTTGAAAAAAAAAACGATTACAAATAAAGCTTATCAATGCTGATCATGATCATGATCAGTAAAAAATACAAGTTTAGTTGCAGAAACAATTTTCGAACAGAAAGTCTATCGTAGTTTTTAAGAATAGGAAAACTGTAAACGATAATCCACAAAGACAGAATCAACAAGGTCCATATAGCAAACTGTGAACTGATCACGTCGTACATCGGTAGTAGAAGAGCGACCATGATTGTTGCCAACATCCAGATAAGCGTAATAAAATGTATCTGCTTAATCGAAAACACATCGGTTAGAACTTTAAAGCCTCCACGCTTATAATCTTCGCCATAAAGCAATAACAAAAGCCAGAAATGAGGAATTTGCCCAATAAAAAAGAAGAATGCCAAGGCCAAAATTGGAGGTGCCAAAATATCACCCCCAGCAGCCACATAGCCAATTAATGGCGGAAAAGCCCCACTCAAGGCTCCGGGAACAACTGCAAAGGCAGAGATTTGTTTTAAGGGTGTATAAAGAAGATTATACCATAAAATTGAAAATAGAGCAATATAAAAACTCAATATATTTCCACCCCAAACTAGCAAACCACAACCAATTAGTAAGAATAATAGACTCCAAACAAACGCCTCACCAACACTCAACTTTCCTGATGGAATCGGCCGAAACATGGTTCTATTCATCAAAGCATCTTTTTTATGCTCCTGAATATGATTAATAGCTGAAGCGCCAGCAACTATCAGTAAAATTCCAAAAATAACGGCAGCCATATCCAATGAGAAATCTGTCGATTGCAACAAATAGCCGGTGAAACATGAGATCACAACAGGAATGGCAATTTTAACTTTCCCAAGTTCGAGAAGACTGAGCATCTTAGAAGCTATCGACATAGAATAATGCATA
>NZ_JBFFKR010000040.1:0-20554 GCF_041555295.1 Ancylomarina sp.
ACCACCAATTGTTAAACTAACCTCATTTATATCAAGACTATTACAAGGTAGTATTTCTGTAAAGTCTACTTTCAATTCATTCGTGCCATAACACGCCTGCACAACACCATCCAATTCGGGTGGAATATCATCATAAATAATCGCAGATCCACCTGGCTGATCAAAACTAATTACATACCCATCCTTTTCCTCAGACCAGTTAGAAACATACAGCATGTAATTATGTCCAGGCTTCACTAGTACATCATCATTCCATTGAGGACCATTACCTGTTCCCGGGCCATTACAATCACCACTTCCTCCTTGATCAGAATCCGCACCAGTAGGACCATTCCATCCATTCCGACCATACGTACTCCCACTCACAAATACATCACTTGTAATGATATCAATACTAGCTAAGTCTTCACAGGTCGTATTCGTCATATCAAAAATCGCCCAATCATAATCATTGGTATTAACATTTGGCGTTATCCTAAATTTCAGGTTTGCATCAACAGTATTTTGTGGTGAAAAAGAATACCATATTCCATTTTTCTCTTCGGGGATACAATCTCCAGTAGGCAGTTCATTCAAAACTCCTCCAAGTCCTATGGTCTCAGGCGAAGGTTCATCGTAAACAGCATCACAGATGGTTTTTGCACCCAAACAGTCAGCTACAGTAATATTAGACCCAGAAAAGTACCCAATGGTAAAATAACTCGTTCCATTAGGGGGTGTGAAAGACGTAGAATATAAATCTCCCGAAGTGTTGGCAAGAACATAAGTATTACTAATTCCATTTGAAACATCCTCATCATCATCTACTATTAACAAATAATCGCCAACAGCACTTGGATAGGAATTCAAATTAACCTGAAAGTAAGTAGTCCCTACACTTCCCGTATTCTCCAGCTTCCATTTTCGAGTAACGGTTTGGTAATCATCTTTATCCTGCCACGAAGCACTTGCACCTGCATTGTCGCCCCAAAGCAAGTAATCCCCATCAGCGAGACCTGTTCTCGATGCATCCTGATTCGAACGAGTAAAATTATTGATCGTTGCCATCGTAACATCAGAGCTACTAGAGGGTGTTGTGTTAATACTAGAAGATATTTTTTGATGCAATGCATAAGGAGAATCTTCACGAGCAATACCAGCAATATTGTTTTGATATACGGAAGACCTACTCCAAATTTTTGCACCATAAACATTCACATAATCAACCGGAGAAGCTGTATTCCCTAAAGTAATTCCATATTTAATGCCTAGATAGGATTCAAGCTGTGCCGGATTGGTAACAGCAGATGAGACAGCCAAAACTTCAGCAATTCCCCCGGAATAGGACCGTCCCGGATAATAACCTCCCAAATAGTAGTTGCCTGACAAAGCCTGAGAACGTGTAAGGTTAGCAATATGCCACTGAAAGTTATGAACCATATTAGCATCAAATAAACCATTGATGCGGCCAAAACTACCTTGTGAGGTATTTACCCAATCATCGTTATTACTATTCCCTTCCCAAGACTGACTAGGCTTTCCCAATCGCACTCCCTTATCTCCATTCATTCCAACTAATCCCGACAAATGACTATTGGTGGTAAGAGTTTTATTCACAACAAGCAAAGTTTGAACAGAAGCAGTTCCTGAAACCGAAAATTGCCTGTTTACTCCACTAAAATTAAGAATCGGGTTAAAATTCAAACGATTATTTACTTTCGAGATATTTCCTGAATTGTTGGCGGTATGTCCATTGCCACTTTGATCTGTCCAAGACGTAACATTTCCATTTACTCCTGCGTCAGCTTTAAACCAAAAGCCCTGACCAACAACACTTGGGACAACGTTCAATGTATAATCTTCCACTTCTCCATAAAAATTCACTTCGCATGGAGTAGGGTAAGAATTATACTTTCCTGAAATTCTCATTCGTGTATCACCAATTTTTGCACCAACTGGTACATTTATTCTTAAAGGAGAATTCGTTGTAGACCGGTTAGAATTCTTTTTCTTTATAGAACCCAAATCAAAAGATTCACCAGAATCATTAAAATCACCATCATGATTCCAATCAATCCAAACCATCACTTTAGTATCTCTATCCGTCCAAGAATCCCCTTTTACCGTCAAATCATAAGATTCGCCCATGCTCACATTAGTAGATATTGAAGTATTATCAGTATAATTAGGATAACTACGAGTTGATTCATCAATCGTATTAATACCAACTGATGTAATACCTATGTTAAAATTCCTTCCATACGAAGAACAATGAATCTGTGCTAAGAGAGAACTACTCAACAGACAAATGAAAATAATTAGCGAAGAGTATTTTACATAAAGATTATTCATGAAGTACACAGTTTTCGAATAGAGATTATTAAAATCGATTAAATGGACTCAAAAATAATAATTTAGATCGCAACAAACTAACATAAGATTGATGATTTATAAACTTAAATCACAAAACACTATCAAACAGGATATTAGATACTTACTTAAAATAAGGTAAACTATTACAAACAAAATAGCTCAATGAAACAGAGAATGAAAGAACTGATATAAATCTTAAGTTTCTATTATTATTTATTCATGAAATATCCCAACAGGCTTGGACTTTGCACTAATCCGAATTTTAAACCTACAGGTGGCTTCATGTCCACTTGCATCCGTTATCTTATAAGTCACAGTGGATTCCCCCCGAGGGAAATCATAAGCACTAGCATCACTAGAGGTCGCTGCTCCAGCAGGATCGTCTCCGTAATTCACCAATAAGGCTTCAGCCGAAGTAGGGGTAGGCTTATTCGTAATTCTATATTCTACAACAATATTATCCGTTGGAGTACAATTATCAGTAATATTTGTTACACCAATATTATTAACGATTAAGCTTGTAGCGTCTACACATTCCGTCACAACAAAACCATCTCCATCTGAATCTAGAGGACAATCAAAAGTTGGGTCTTCGATATCAGGCTCTATGGAATAAAACTGAATATTATCAATTAAATTCCCCGAAGATCCAGATGGTGTTAATGTTGCTATCCTAAATTGTGTTGTGGTTTGTCCAGCAGGCACCGTATAAAATCCAGAGTGTGTCACCCAGCCGTCTCCATTATTATTTGAAATATCAACTATGTTTGTTATTGAGCCAACCGCTCCAATCATTATCCGAATTGACTCAGAGCTATTACTTCGATATCTGTAAGTAATTTCCCATCTCATTTTGGAACCAGGAACAGTAGCCATATCTTGCCACATTTCATTTACTCCGATAGAATTTAACTCACAAAACTGCCCACCATCAACTGTTGTAAAGCCCAAGAATCCATTTCTCCAAATTTCTATATTATTAAGACTAGAAGACCACCCATTTACGGTTGAATACCCCTTCCAATCTAATCCATTTAAATCAGGGCTATCAAAATCCCAGTTAATAACAGTAGTTTGACAGGCATAGTTAGGCCTAACATAAATTGTGAATGTCGTTGAAACTGCACCGTCACCGCAAGCATTTACCCCTTTTACAGTTAAGAATCTATCTACGGGACTTGCATCAGGCGCAAAGTCAATATCAGCCTGAGTCCCATTATTTGTAATGGTAGCGTCACCACCAGTAATTGTCCACTCATAGCTTGTAGCATCAGCTATTGAAGCGCAAACATAAGAGTTCGTATCTCCTGGTAAAACAATATCAGTGCCTGTTATATTACCTGCCTCAGCAGGTAGTGGATTTACAGTAAAAGATTGAGCACTGGTTACGGTGCCATCCGGAGTCGTAACACTGATAGTACCAGAAGTAGCCAAAACTGGGAGATTTGCTTTAATTTGAGTAGCCGTATTTGTCGTAATTGTAGCGGCAACACCATTAAATTCAAGGGTGGTTGCTCCTGTTAAATTAGTTCCTGTAATCGTCACCTCCTGACCTGGAATAGAACAGGCGTTAGCAGGGCTAAAAGAAGTAATTGTTGGAGACGAATTTGAGATCACGTTTATAGAGTAGTCTTCCACTTCTCCATCAAAATCTGTTTCGCAAGAAGTAGGATCAAAATTCCATTTTGCAGAAACTCTCATTCGAGAATTGCCCAATATTGCCCCAGAAGGTACCGTAATACTATAAGGCGAACCACTTGTTAGCCCGTCAGTAACATCCTGCGAACTGCCTAAAGGAATAGTTTCTCCTGAATCATTAAAATCCCCATCCCGATTCCAGTCTATCCATGCAACTGCATAAACTTTATAATTGCCATCTGTATTCAAATTTACACTTAAATCATAAGCGGCTCCAAGCATTAAATCTGTAGATAGAGATGTATAATCATTATAACCAGAAGATTTTGGAATGTCATAAGAAGTATCATTATTAATTGTATTAAAATCCACCAAAGTGATACTTGTGTCATAATCAGTATTCCCAGAAGAAACACAAGCATCAACTAAAGCTCCTGCCACAAGAGTAACTGTCTCTGCACTAGAATCCTTCCAATTACCAGAATTTCCTTTGGGTACCTGATATAATAACGTATATCCTCCAACACCTAATCCCGTAAATGACAACAGATTATTAGATTGAGCAACACCATTCAACACAACTCTTTTTAATCCTCCTACTGTCCAACTAACAGTAATACTCCCATCATTACTCACAGTAGTTGTTGGATGTATAACGGTAGCAGTTTGCGCCAAAAGAGAATTACTCAACGAAACAAACAATACAATTAGTAGAAGGGGTTTTATATAGAGATTATTCATAAATCAAATAATTTTCGGATAGACTTATTTAAGATTAACAAAAGGGTCTCAAAAATAATAAAATTGACCACAAAGACTTTAAAGTGAAAGCACTATTTATCACCTGACAATCAGACTGATTACAGTAGGTTTATTATCAGTTAAACACATAATCTATGCAGGCTTTAAGGATAGTAAAGTAGAGAAGATATTACGATGGATTATATATTCAGAATTGATTAGCCGTAATATTTAATTCACATTTCATATATGGATAGGAAAATGATGTTTAACTTCAAAAAAAGCTCATTAGTCCTAAATTTATAACGATTGCAATCCTATTAATATTTATTAACATATTACATATCTACAATTTACAAACAAAGTGTAAATTTGTGACGGTAAAGAATCGAATTTGGTCGCAAACCGAATTCAAAACACCATGTGATACCAAAAGTTTCATGAACAATTCTAAAGGATAGTGAAGTTACTAAGGTCGATAAATTTGCAAATGGTTAATAATATATTGAGTTATTTGGGAATCACATTTGGTGTAAAAAGGCTGACCTTAGGGGGTTCAGCCTTTTGTTTTTTTTAGCATTGACTAAAACTCACGTAAAGAACCTCAGATTTAAGATTTTCATTTTCGACCGCTTTGAGCGCAAAGAGATTTAGCAACAGTCCATCAGCAAATCACCACATCAAACTTCGACTCCAATCAACGTCAGTCGCATCACTGGATTATCACATCAAGTCTTTCTCTTCTTCTTTTTAGCTGCTGGAAACAACACATTATTCAATATCAAACGATAGCCAGAAGAATTCTTCTTGAGGTTTAAATCAGTTGGTGGATCTCCTACTAAATGCTGATAATCTTCTGGATCGTGTCCACCGAAAAAAGTCCATGTTCCCTTTCCGAAGGTTCCATGAATATATCGAGCTTCACCAGCCGTTTTGTTCTCTCCCATTATTAACACATTGGGCTTGATACAATCGATATTAAAAGCAGTGGTTTGTCCCATAAAACCTTTAATAAGATTATTGTGATTTTGGCATAACATACTTGGAATAGGATCCCATTTAGCCGAAAAATCGAAAAGTGTAAAATAATCTTCGTCTTGTCTTACCTTACGTGTGTGGGTGACATCTATACTCGAAAATTCATAAACCGATGGATTAGTCTCTAAAATATAATTGTGAAAGGCAAAAGTCTTATTAAAATCAAGTTTTTCCTGAGCATCTTCATCCATAGGATCACCATCAAACTCATGAGAACAAATATCAGTATACTCAGCGGACAAAGCAATATCAAAAGTATCAGTTGCTGAGCACATGGCAAATAGAAACCCACCAGCTTCAACAAAGCCTTTAATTTTAAGATTGACTACCAATTTCAATTCTGAAACCTTAAAGAATCCATATTGATTTGCTCTCTCAAGATTCTCACGAACTTCGTCCTTATACCATTTAATATTTCGGTATCCAGCGTAAAATTTACCATGCTGTCCTGTGAAATCTTCATGATGTAAGTGCAACCAATCGTATTTCGATAAGTCACCCTTCATGATTTCGTCATCATAAATAAGATCGTAAGGTATTTCAGCATAAGTCAAAGCTAAAGTAACAGCATCATCCCATGGCTTTTTCCCTTGCGGTGAATAAACAGCCATTTTAGGTGGTTTCTGAAGCTTAACAGCATCCATATTAACTTCAGGACTCGCTATCTCATCAAACAGATGTGTCGCTTGTGCATCACTAAGTACCTCAAAACTGACACCACGTATTTGACATTCTGATTTTACATCTAATGAGAAAGGTAAAAGAAAACTACCTCCACGATAGTTCAACAACCAATGAATATCTTGATTCTGTTGTAAAACCCAAAAGGCAATCCCATATGATTTGAGATGGTTCTTCTGAACTTCATCCATAGGAATAAGTATGCTGGCAGAAAAAGCAGGTAGCGTATAAAGAAATAAAAAGAAACAAATAACTCTCTTTGCAAAACTCATAAAGTCAGAATATTAAGATTGTTGATTATTTACAGTCCATATCTCTTCTATCAATTCATATCTAAAAAGGTGGAGCATCATCAAAGTCGACTCCTCCATGCAAGCCTGCATTAGGATCATCATAGCCAACTGGCTCTTCGTTCATACTCGAACCAAAAGTTTGAGCAACAGCATTCGCGGTTCCAAATCCTACAGTACTCACTCCTTCTAAATCCATAAATTTGGCCAATTCGTTACGGAATCTAAGCTGAATTTCACCTACAGCACCATTACGATGTTTTGCAATGATAATTTCGGCAATACCAATCAACGAGTTTCCTTCTGCATCTTCTGTTAATCCATAGCGTTCGGGACGATGTATAAACAAGACCATATCAGCATCCTGCTCAATCGCTCCAGATTCACGAAGGTCGGATAGCATCGGCTTCTTAGCATCACCCGTACGTTGTTCAACACCACGATTCAACTGCGAAAGTGCTATTACAGGAACATTTAGCTCTTTTGCAATAATCTTAAGCTGACGAGAGATTAAAGATACCTCCTGCTCACGATTACCTTTCATATCAGAACCTGCTGTCATCAACTGTAAGTAGTCAATAATTATGCAGCTAATATCATGCTTGGCCTTCAATCGACGACATTTTGATCTCAACTCGTAAATCGATAAACCAGGAGTATCATCCACATAAATAGGTGCTTCAATCAATCCCTTAATTTTGGTGTGAAGTTGTTCCCATTCATGGTCAGCCAGTCTTCCATTTCTTAATTTCTCTGAACCCAATTCGGTTTCAGAAGAAATCATACGTTTTACCAACTGGTCAGCCCCCATCTCAAGCGAGAAAATAGCAATAGGAGCTTTGTGATCAACGGCCATATTCCTAGTCATCGATAGAATAAAAGCAGTTTTACCCATAGATGGACGGGCTGCAATAATCACAAGGTCGGACTTTTGCCAACCTGATGTGATACCATCAAGAGCTGTAAACCCTGAAGGCACACCACTCAATCCATCTTCACGTTTACTGGCTGCAATAATCTGATCGATTACTTCATCGGCTAAAGGACGGATGTGGGCTGATTCTTTTTTAATATTTCCCTCAGCAATATCAAATACATCCTGCTGAGCTTTATCCAACAAATCAGCAACATCAATACTTTCATCAAAAGCAGAACTCTGAATTTCAGATGAAACTCGAATTAATTCACGTTGAATAAATTTCTGTGCAATAATACGAGCATGATGCTCGATATGAGCAGCATTGGCAACTTTTGAGGTCAGTTGAGAAACGTAAAATGGTCCTCCACAACTCTCTAAATCGTCTTTACGTTTTAATTCTTCAGTTACGGTCAAAATATCAATGGGTTCTTCTTTTGAAGAAAGACTCATGATAGCCTTAAATATCTTCTGATGAGCTGGCTTGTAAAAGCTATCAGTCTTCAATAAATCCCCAACTGAAATGATGGCATCTTTTTCCAACATGATAGCACCCAAAACTGCCTCTTCGAGCTCAACAGCTTGAGGTGGCACTTGCCCATGTTCTGACATCTGATTATTTTTTGCTTTTGGGGTATATTTTTTAAATTCTGCCATACTTGTTTCTAACTGGAGATTGAACTAATCTAGATAAACTTGTAAAATTAAAGAAGTCTTTGATTTTGACTCATTAAAGCTAATTTATTTTACAGAGAACAAAGATACTCGATAGAAAATAAAAATCTAGTCTTTGAAATATCATTTTATTAAAAGCTGTATTTTTGTTATTCCAATTTATAAACAAAATACACTAGCTTGTGCTTACTTACTCAAATGCAAAAATAAATATCGGTTTAAACATTGTTGAAAAAAGAAGAGATGGCTTTCATAATATAGAAACCATCTTTTTCCCAATTGGCATGCGAGATGCCATTGAAATTGTCGATTCCAAATCTGATTCTCCTTACACATTTTCAACATCTGGAATTCCAATAAATATAGATGCAAAAGATAATATTGTTGTTAAAGCGTACGAACTAATCAAAGCAAAATATAATTTTCCTGCTCAAAATATTCATCTTCATAAAAACATTCCTTTTGGTGCTGGACTTGGTGGAGGGTCAGCAAATGCTGCATACATGATTAAACTTTTAAATCAAAAATTTAATCTTGAAATGAGCGATGAAGAAATGGAAGATGAAGTTAGAATACTGGGTAGCGACTGTGCATTTTTTATTAAAAACAAACCCGCATTTGCAAATGAGAAGGGTGATCGATTAACTGCTATTGATCTTGATCTTTCCGACTATCACATTCTTCTTATAAAGCCTGATATTCATATTAGCACACCAGAAGCATATGCCAACATTAAACCTCAAAAACCAGAAATCTCATTAAAAGAACTCATCAAACAACCCATAGAAACCTGGAAATCAACAATCATAAATGATTTTGAAGAAAGTATCTTTCCAAAGCATCCTCTTTTAACTGAAATTAAATCTCAATTATACCAACAAGGTGCAATTTATGCTTCTATGTCTGGTAGTGGATCGAGTATGTTTGGAATTTTCAACAATGAGCCAAGTATATTAGCTGAGTGGAAAAAACATTTTTACTGGAAAAATAGATTATAATTAGAACTCTTAATACAAAGAAAAGGCTGTTCCCTCTAAGAGAACAGCCTTTATATTAATCATTAAACGAAGTTAGAATTAAGCTTTTAATTCTACCATAACTTTGCGGTTAGGTACTTTTTCTTCTTCGATCACATGAATCTTATCTATTATCCCGTCAAAAGGCATCAGAATTTTATTTTTCATCTTCATAGCTTGAAGAATCATTAGGCATTCACCCGCCTTAACTTCCTGACCTTCTTTAACGAAAATTTCAACGATTGTTCCGGGAATAAAAGATTTGATGTGGTTCGGATTTGGTCTTTCCCACTTCTTTCTATTCACCACTCTATCTGGAACCTCTGTTTTATAGATTGTTCCATCAATGTTGAACTCTTTAAAATTGCTCATAGTCAGTTCGATTTAAAATGGAGGAATACCGTGTTTCTTACTTGGTCTTCCGTCAACCTTGTTCGTAGAAACTTCAAGAGAATGTAATAACATCTTACGAGTCTCCTCAGGTTCGATAACCGTATCGATATAACCTTTAGCAGCCGCAACATAAGGATTAGCAAACTTCTTCTTGTATTCAGCAACTTTTTCCTTACGCATAGCTTCAGGGTCTTCAGCAGACATAATCTCTTTTCTAAAGATAATGTTAGCCGCTCCTTCAGGTCCCATTACAGCAATCTCTGCATTAGGCCATGCAAACATAAAGTCAGCCTTCATATGACGAGAGTTCATTGCAATATAACCTCCACCATAAGCCTTACGGACAATTACAGTAATTTTAGGTACAGTAGCCTCGCTATAGGCATAAAGAATTTTAGCTCCGTGACGAATAACACCCATGTGTTCTTGCTCAACACCAGGTAAATAACCAGGCATATCTTCAAGGGTTACAATAGGAATATTAAAGGCATCGCAGTAACGAATAAAACGAGCTGCTTTATCTGAAGAGTCACAATCCAACACACCAGCTAATACCAATGGCTGATTAGCTACAAAACCAATCGTTTCACCATTCAATCTACCAAAACCAATTACGATGTTACGCGCAAAACCTTCCATCACTTCAAAGAAGTCTGAATCATCACTGATCGCTCTGATAACGTTACGAATATCGTAAGGCTGAGTTGGATCAAGAGGTACGATTTCTTCAATCTTATATTCTGCCTTAGGAGGCTTAGGAGGGAAAGAACGTGCTTTTCTCTCGTTGTGCCAAGGGATGAATGTAAGTAGTTTCTTGATTTGCTCAAAGCACTCAAGTTCGTTTAGTGCGTAGAAATGAGCATTACCGGTGATCTCGCTGTGTACTTTCGCACCACCAAGCTCTTCCATACTTATTTCTTCACCTAAAACTGTTTTTATTACCTCAGGACCGGTAATAAACATTTTGGAAATGTTTTCTACTACAAACACAAAGTCGGTAAGGGCAGGAGAATAAACGGCTCCACCAGCACAAGGACCTAGAATAACTGACAATTGAGGAATAACTCCCGATGCCAAGGTATTGCGGAAAAAGATTTCACCATAACCAGCAAGTGAATTAACACCTTCCTGAATACGAGCTCCACCCGAATCATTAATACCGATCAAAGGCACACGCATCTTCAAAGCGTGGTCCATGATTTTTGTAATTTTACGTGCATGCATCAGACCAAGAGAACCCCCAGCTACAGTGAAATCCTGTGCAAAAAGGCATACAGGTTGACCATAAATAGTTCCAGTTCCAATGATAACTCCATCACCATGAAGTTGTTTCTTCTCCATGCCAAAGTCGCGGGCTTCGTGCTCAACAAACATATCATACTCGTGAAAAGAATCTTCATCAACAATTGATGTAATCCTCTCGCGAGCAGTTAGTTTACCCATTGCAACTTGCTTCTGAATAGCTTTTTCGCCACCACCTTGAAGCACTTTTTCTTTTCTCTTTCTAAGATCAAGAATGTTTCGTTTCAATGACATATTATGTACATTTAGTTAAAAACCGTATACTTTAAAGTATACATTTAGTTGTATTTCAAGTTTGTCCAAACTCTACTTTTTTTTACCAATAAAGCACAAAAATACCAAATTCATTTTCTCTACTTTTAAAAGAAAATAAACACAGAATGGTTGTTCAATAAAGGTAAAGATACGCCAAGCTTTGGCGATGATATATAAATCTTTTCGAACAGTTAAATAAATTAAAAGTCGAATAACTTATTTCATAGTGTGCAAGGATACTCATTTTTTGTTCTACAAAAAAATCAGCAATCCCAATTACAAGTTACCAACCTGCTAATTTACCGATTTTACGGTAGGAAAGCAAGATATTGAGCAGACATTATTTAGAATGCTTTTATTTAGGAGCGACTCGATAAAGATAAATGGCGATTAGAGAAAAGACCATATTAGGCAACCAAACTGCCAATAATGGACTCATACTTCCATTTGTAGCAAAAACAGTAGAGATTTGCATAAATAGGATGAATGAAAAACTTAATGCTAACCCTATTCCAAGGTGCAGTCCCATTCCTCCTCGCACTTTTCTACATGCAAGGGAAACTCCAATGAGCGTCAGGATAAATGCAGAAAACGGACTGGCAATACGGCGATACTTTTCTATTTTGTATGCACTAATATTACTATCTCCTCTCATAATTTGCTCATCGATAAAATCATCGAGTTCCATCATGTTCATAGCTTCAACAACATTCGTTCGCCGACTAAATTCATCAGGACCAAAATTTAAGAGGCTATCTATAGATTTTCCTTTTTCAAAACTTTCCTTATCACCATCAAGATTACGGATAAAATAATCTTTAATAGTCCACTTTTCTTTATCCTCGTTCCACTTAATTGATTTTGATGTCAGTTTTGAAACCAATTGCTTCCCTTCAAATTTCTCAAGAGAAAATTTAAATCCTGTTTTACTCGAAGTTTCGAAATTAGTCATGTAAATAAACAAACCTGGCTCAATCTGACGATGGATATTCCGCTCCTTATTTATGAATCGCTTTTTAAGATAGGTTTCGGTAAATTCAAGTCTTTTAGCATTTGCCGGAGGAATAACAAAATTACTCAGGAAGAAGGAAAAGATTCCAATAATTAAAGCTGATATAAAATAAGGAAACATCAATCTTCTAAAACTTACACCCGAGCTTAGAATAGCAATAATCTCGGTATCATACGCCATTTTAGAGGTGAAATAGATAACGGATATAAAGGTAAACAAGGCACTAAATAAGTTTGCGAAATAAGGAATAAAATTAACGTAATAGTCAAATATAATACTCTTTAAAGGTGCCTCTTTATCAATAAAATTGTCAATCTTCTCAGAGAAATCAAAAACAATTGTAATGCTGATGATCAAGACTATTGCAAAAAAGAAGGTTCCTAAAAACTTCCGAATGATATATAAATCTAATTTCCCAAACATTCTCTATCTCAGTTTTTTATTTAATGCTTTTTAGCTGATTCATTCCATCATAAAATAAATAAAAAGCCACTTATCAAATCTAAAAATAGTTCATCTTAGCCAGATGTCAAGCTTAAAATCTCACATTCAAGCTTTTTTAACATTATTCTATAAACGTCTACCTAGCTTTTCAACCATAATTTTCTTCCATTCAGAGAAGGTTCCCTCGTCAATCTTCTCTCTGGCTTCGCGAACTAACCACAGGTAAAAAGCAAGGTTATGGATACTACATATCTGAGCACCTAGCAACTCATTTGAACGAATCAAATGTCTTACATAGGCTTTTGAATAAAATGAGTCTACATATGAAGTTCCATTAGTATCTAGTGGTGTAAAATCCTTAGCCCACTTCAGGTTTCTCATATTCAATGTTCCTTCACTGGTAAAAATCATTCCATTTCGTCCATTACGAGTTGGCATGACACAATCGAACATATCAACACCACGAGAGATTGCTTCCAAAATATTGATTGGGGTTCCAACACCCATCAAATAACGAGGTTTGTTCTCAGGCAAAACCTGATTAACCACCTCAATCATTTCGTACATATCCGGGGTTGGTTCACCTACAGCCAATCCACCAATAGCGTATCCGTCTCTATTTAGAGAGGCAGCATGCTCAGCCGCTTTAATCCTCAAATCTTTATAAACACAGCCCTGAACAATAGGGAAAAGAGTCTGCGAATAGCCATACTTCCCTTTTGTATTATCAAAACGATCAACACATCGCTCTAACCAACGCTGAGTTAGTCCGAGAGATTTCTCAGCATACTCATAACTTGATGTTCCTGGAGGGCACTCATCAAACGCCATAATAATATCAGCACCAATACTGCGCTGAGTATCCATCACATTCTCTGGCGTAAACATATGTTTCGATCCATCGATATGCGACCTAAACATGGCCCCTTCTTCAGTCAATTTACGATTTTCAGCAAGCGAAAAAACCTGAAATCCTCCACTATCCGTCAAAATTGGTCTATCCCAGCCATTAAACTTGTGTAAACCTCCTGCTTGTTCCAAAACGTCCAAACCCGGACGCAGGTATAAATGATAGGTATTCCCTAAAATAATCTCAGCATTAATATCCTCTTTCAATTCATGTTGGTGAATGCCCTTTACAGAGCCAAGTGTTCCAACAGGCATGAATATAGGTGTTTTAATCTTCCCGTGATCAGTAGTTATTTCGCCAGTTCTTGCGCCTGATCTATCGTCAGTATTGTGTAATTTAAAATCCATATCAACTTCACTTAAAGTGGGAGAATAAATCTCAAGCTTTGAGTAGTTCCCCTTAAAAATAGTCTGCAAATATAGATAATAATATTGGCAATGAAACTTATTTATAATTGTGGAAGTAAGACCCTATTAGAAATCCCTAGGACAGCTTTTGCTAAACATCTACCTATGATGTATTTCTATTTGTCAAATAGAATATAAAACACTCAACTTATTAAAGTATATTAAATCTGTACGGTTGGCTAAACACACCTAACTTAATATTATCTACTTACATTATTTCAAATTTTAATTCACTTTAATTAAAAGTAAAGTTTGTTATTAATAAGCTGCAATCATCCATATAAGCAACTTGTATGAATCAGAATTCCAACTTATCGGATAATGCCAAAATTGACTTGCTTAATGTACAAGCCGCAATGAAAGGCAATCAGAAAGCTTTCGAGAAACTTTTCTTGAGGTACAAGGATGCTATTTTCTATTATTTACTAAGAATAGTAAATAATAGAACCGATGCTGAGGATTTAACGCTTGAATGCTTTGGAAAAGCTTTTAGGAATATCAATCAATATTCTACACAATATGCCTTTAGCACATGGCTTTTCAGAATAGCATCAAACACGAGTATCGATTTTATCCGTAAAAAGAAAAAAAGCATCATCAAACTTGAAACAAAGGAGGAAAGCAATATGGATTTGCCTTCTTTCGAAAGTAAGACTCCATCGCCTGAGCAACAAATTATAAACAAACAAAATGCAAGGTATATGAGACAAAAAGTTAGCCAACTGAAGGATCGCTATCGCATCTTAATTGAATTACGCTATTTTAAAGAGTATTCCTACGAAGAAATAGCGCAAGAGTTGAGTTTACCCATCGGAACTATAAAGGCGCAACTTTTTAGAGCAAGAAAACTCCTATTCATCAATATCAAAAATGATAAACTGTAAACGCTATATTAAAGAAATATCCGAACAAAACTTAACTTCCAGCCATTAAGTTTCTTTCTGCTCTAAAATTATAGTTATATCTTTGCCGTGCATTATAAATTACAGCATGGAATTAATTTTAAAATACTTTAAAGATTTATCTGAGGAACAGAAAAATCAGCTTGCACAACTTAAAGATCTATACACCGAGTGGAATGACAAAATCAATGTCATCTCACGAAAAGATATCGATTCTCTGTATCTGCATCATGTTCTGCATTCCTTAGCAATAGCAAAAGTTATCCAATTTCAACCTGGATCCAATGTACTGGATGTTGGGACTGGTGGAGGCTTTCCAGGGATTCCTCTTGCGATTCTTTATCCAGACACTAATTTTCACTTGGTTGATTCTATTGGTAAAAAGATTAAAGTTGTAAAAGAAGTTGCCAACGCATTAGGGTTAAAGAATGTAACGGCGGAACACGCTCGTGTCCAACAAATCAAAACAAAATATGACTTTATTGTTAGTCGTGCTGTTACAGCTTTTCCTGCTTTTGTCAATATGGTTCGGAAAAATTGCAAGATCGAGAACAAAAACGCACTGCCAAATGGGATTATTTATATAAAGGGGGGGGATTTTGAAGAAGAAATCAAGCAATATGGAAAAAAAATCAGCCTCTTCAATTGTACTGAATTCTTTGCTGAGGACTTCTTTGAGACAAAAAAAGTTGTCCATCTGACACTTTAAGCCAAATTAATTTGGCTTAATCTTTTGTCAGCTAAAAAAAATACTTATTTTTGCAGTCCAAAATCAACGCATATAATCACTTTATCAGATAAAATTTTTCGCGATGAAAAGAACATTTCAACCATCAAATAGAAAGAGAAGAAACAAGCACGGTTTCAGAGACAAAATGGCTTCAGCTAACGGAAGAGCAGTATTATCTCGTAGAAGAGCAAAAGGCAGAAAAAAATTATCTGTTTCTAGCGAGCGCAGACACAAAGCTTAATCTTTAATTTAGCTTTCTAAAAATACAAGAAGTAAAGAATGATATATTCTTTACTTTTTTGTGTTTATAACTTTCTTAAAAAAAATTAAAGAGTTCCTAGGGAACTCTTTTTTTTTGCTTTTCATAAAATGGGAATAGTTATTATTAGCAATCAGAACAAGCTCCAACATAAAAGATTAAGACGAATTCATTAAAAGAGATCAGTTCAAATTTAGATTCTGAAAATTTACCAACATATACATCATATATCAGAAAATCTCTCTTATTTTTGTATTCATTCACTTTATGAAATGATTCATCGATTAAGATCAAACTATTGAATAAAGGCAATTAATCTTTAGAGGAATAAAACATGAAATACAATTTAGCACATGCTTGTATCAGAGTAATGGATTTAAACAAGTCCTTAGAATTCTACAACAAAGCTTTATCACTGAATGAAGTAAAAAGACTTGACTACTCTGATTATAAGTTTACGCTTGTATATCTCTCTGATGAAAATAATAAATTTGAAATAGAGTTAACGTACAATTATAATACTGAAAAACCTTATGAAATAGGAAACGGATTTGGTCATTTTGCCCTAACTGTAAAAGATATGGAAGAATCTCATGAGTTTCACAAAAACATGGGATTAGAAACAACAGACCTTAAGGGCTTACCAGGAGAAAAACCGAAATACTATTTCATTACAGACCCTGATGGATATAAAATAGAGATTATCAGAGGATAAAAAATATAAATATATGCTTAGTAAATTCTAAACGATAAGATATTGTAACTGATTACATTTGGAATTTACCGCTTAGAAACAATGATATTGGCATCCTAAAGCAAATTAAAAACATATGCGACTAAGAAAATTTTTAAAAAGTAAAACTTTCTATAAACACTTAGGTCTTTCAATAATTATTGCAATAGCCTTGGTTTGGATTACCCTTCAGAGTTTAAGTTTCTACACCAACCATGGCGAAGAAATTAAGGTTCCTAGCTTATATAGTTTAAGTTTGGAAGAAGGTACTAATTTAATAGAAGAAACTAATTTAAGATACACGATATACGATTCTGTTTACAATTCTAGTCTACCAGCTGGTTGTATCCTCGACCAAAGCCCTAAAGCTAATTCTTTAGTAAAAAGAAATCGCAATTTATTTCTAACTATAAATTCTCTGAAACCAGAACAAATTCGGTTTCCAAATTTGATCGACAATTCATTTAGACAAGCCTACGAAATACTCATTACTAATGGTTTTAAAATTGGCAGGCTTAATTATGTTGATTACGATTACTACAACCTGGTTTTATATCCAGAATTCAAAGGCGACTCTATAAAAGAAGGTGATTTAATTGATAAAGGTTCACAAATCGATCTTGTCTTAGGAAGAGGAAAGAACATTGGAATACAAACACCCGAATTAATTGGTAAATATTATAATGATGCCAAAGAACACATCCTTCTTTCAAGTTTAAATATTGGACGTGTGAATTTTGATAACAGTATCATGAATCTTTCAGATTCACTTAATGCTCAGGTTTATCAGCAATCTCATGCTTATAAAGAAAATTCTAAAATTGCACCAGGCAGCAAAATAAATCTATGGTTAACGACTGATAGCTTAAAAATTAAAGCTTCACAAGCATACCTTAAGAGCCAATTTAAATAAACAGGATAATACAGAATCATATATAATGCTAGAAGAAGAAGAAAATTTAGAATTCGAAAATTTCGATGATAGCAATGCTAATCAAGAATCATACGAACACTTCAGATATGAGGTCGATCCTGGGCAAGCACCTTTGAGAATAGACAAATATTTGTCTGGTCGTATGCTAAACTCATCCCGAAATAAAATTCAGGACTCTGCTAACAATGGAAATATTCGTGTCAACGATTTAGTTGTAAAGAGAAACTACAAGGTTAAGCCAGGCGATATTGTAACCATAGTGCTTAGCTATCCTCCTCGAGAAATTGAAATTATTGCTGAAGATATTCCTTTAAAGATTGTTTACGAGGATGATTCTTTTATTATTGTACATAAAGATCCAGGAATGGTTGTTCATCCATCTTATGGACATTACTCCGGAACACTTGTAAATGCACTAGCCTTTCACCTTAAAAATTTACCTTTATTCAATTCAGCAGATCCACGCCCAGGCTTGGTTCATCGTATCGATAAAGATACTTCAGGAATTTTGGTTATTGCAAAGACCGAGATAGCCAAAACAAAACTTGCACTTCAGTTCTTCAATAAAACCAGTGATCGAAAGTACCGTGCATTAGTTTGGGGGAACATGGAGGAGGATGAAGGAACAATTACCGGACATGTTGGTAGAAATTTAAAAAACCGACAGATAATGGATGTGTTCCCTGACGGAGAACATGGCAAACATGCCGTAACACATTACCGTGTTTTAGAAAGATTAGGATATGTAAACCTAGTAGAATGTGTTCTTGAAACAGGACGTACTCACCAAATTCGTGCTCACTTCAAACATATCGGTCATCCATTGTTTAATGATGCGAGTTACACCGGAGATCAAATTCTAAAAGGAACAAAATTCACAAAATACAAGCAATTCGTTCAAAATTGTTTTAAAATTTGTCCTCGACAAGCCTTACACGCAAAAACCCTAGGGTTCATTCATCCCGAAACGAATGAATACGTTTCATTCGATTCTGAAATTCCAGATGATATGGCAGCACTTATCACCAAATGGAGAGAATATACTTCGAACCGAGATATCGAAATTGAAGAGGAAGAAGGAACAACAGATTTATAGCTTCTAATTTTATGAAAAGGAATATAGCAATTATAGCGGGAGGTGACTCTGCTGAGTTTGAAATTTCAATGCAAACTTCGAAGCATATTTTCGATACTCTTGATAAGGATCGATACCAAGTTTACCTAGCTATTTTTAGGGGACCGGAATGGAAGGTCAATGTTGATGATAAAGAATTTGATATCGACAAGAACGATTTTAGTATTACTGTAGATTCGTATAAAATTAAATTTGACTTCGCTTATATTGCTATTCATGGCACACCTGGTGAAAATGGCATTTTACAAGGTTATTTAAGCCTTATTAATGTACCACATTCTACTTGCAATGTTTTGAGTAGTTCCTTAAGTTTTAATAAGCATGCGTGTAATTCTTATCTTAAAGCATTAGGATATCAATTTGCCAAATCAGTTCTTCTTAAGAAGAAGGAAAAGTTTAATTACAAAGCTATCGAACAAACTATTGGTATGCCATGTTTTGTCAAACCAAATGCTGATGGCTCAAGTTTTGGGATATCGAAGGTTACTAAGTTTAACGAATTAGAAGATGCCATTTTAAAAGCGTTTAACGAAGGTGACGAAGTTATTGTTGAGGAATTCATCGAAGGATTAGAAGTGACCTGTGGACTTGTAAAAACAAGTAACGAAGAAATTGTATTTCCAATTACAGAAGTGATTCCGAAAAATGATTTTTTCGATTTTGAAGCTAAATACGATCCTACAATGGCTGAAGAAATAACGCCTGCGAGAATTTCTTCAGAGTTGACACAGAAGATACAATCTCTTTCTTCAGATATATATGATGCCTTGAAGTGTAAAGGTATCGTTAGAATCGACTATATTATCAAAAACCGCATTCCCTATGTATTGGAAGCTAACACGATTCCTGGAATGACAGCTAATAGTTTTATTCCAAAACAAGTTAAGGCGATGGGACGTGAGCTAAGTGACATTCTAACTTTGGTAATCGAAGATCAATTTTAGAATCATTTTGAATGATATATGAGAGGCTTTCCAGTTGGATAGCCTCTTTTTTTTTTCTTCCTTAAACCTAATCAGTAAACTTTCCGATTAATGGTAGAGAATAAATTTCTGTTGAGACGATTATTGTTCGGATAGATATTATTGAGAGAGATCAGTGTTCTGCACCTCTGTTGTTTTTCCGTTCGTTTTAGCTACAAATAGGACGCGACTCTGTCGCTAAATAATTGTGAATATACTTCATAACTACATTCCTATTCATAAGTAATTAGCCTGTAAGATTCTCCCTTCCTTTCGTGCATAAAAAAAGCACCTTAATCCTGATTACAATAAGACGCTTATTGGTTGGTATCGACCTATTGTAAACTCATACAAATTTCTTGTGTTCACGATCCCGATAATTACCAAAACTTTTCGTTCGGTTCTCCCATCTTTCAGCAAGACCATTTCCGAAGAATCCCTTAGGTTTAACTTCTCTGTTGCCAGAAGTAATCTGCGGTAAAATCTGTTAATAATTAGCAATTAACAATGAGCGATGAGAAATTAGGAGATTCACAGACCTGGGTCTCGTTTGGCGATAGAATAAACGTTATAAAATCATCATGGATATTCTGCTTAGCGATCTTATGATATTGCTGTCCAGAAGGAAATATCTATGGCATAAGCGGTAGATAATTTTCCTTTAGTAATACTATTGTCTGGACAATAGTATCTGCGATGATTAGCGTGATCTGCAGGAATATCCAGAGACTGAAGCGATATTATATTCATCAGGATTTCAGGGCATAAAAAAAGCGTCTTGCTTCGTAAGAAACAAGACGCTTAAAGGTTGGCATCGACCTACTCTCCC
>NZ_JBFFKR010000041.1:0-20434 GCF_041555295.1 Ancylomarina sp.
GGCAGAAAAAATGAATATGAACAGCATTGAACTGACGCATCATCTTTGGGAAAAATATAACCCTTCACAGATTTGGTATGTTATCTTCTCGATTGGTTTAATCGCTGTTGTGGCTTTATTCCTTTACGATCGTTTTCTGATTAAGAACAATGCTTCCAAATAGCTTGGCCTAAAATTACAAAACAGAAAAAGAGCTTTGATCCATCGATCAAAGCTCTTTTTTTTAGTTGAATAAATACATTGTCCTCTTTTGAGAATCAGGACGACCGATGACGTTTTTCAAGTAATCTTTCTTTTCGTCAAGCACCCCATTTTTTTGAATATAAGCCCTGCTTAAAGGCATGCAAGTCCCCCATGAGTAGCTGGGGCTGCAATCTTCATTGTCTACTACGCGAATCAAGGTGTGGTATTCACTGATGATAAGACAATGTTTAAAGCTTTTAGCTTCGATTAAGGCTAGTTTTATATTTTCACGGTTAATCTTAATGATTTCTGCAGCATTGTTATGAGCCATTTGGCTAATGCTAATGATCGGTTGCTCTTCGTTAAATGCTTTATCATCGAAATTGATAAGATCAGACAGGAATTGTTTGAGCACTGTTATTTTGGTATTTTGAGCTTGGCTCGATAGGGAACAAGCCATAGTCAGTATGATTATGAATTTCTTCATCTCTGGGAGAATTATATTGTGTTTAAACCTTAAAGTGAAAAGTTATGAATCGTAATAGTCTGAATTATTAAGGATTATAACGGGTAAATAGTTGAGGCAAAAAAAACTTATCAATTCTTGGTTAAACTAGACTATGAAAAAAACAAATAAAGAAACCAAGAAGTAGAGAAGCCGTGAGCAAATTTAGATTATTACGAGGATTAAATCTAATTGATTATGAAATCTTCTTCATGAATTTGATTTATTAACCAGGCGAAAGTTATCTCTATACAATTTTATACCTAAGCGTCGTAAGCGCTTTATGATTAAGCAATGTACTAATAGTTTACTGGGAGTAGAAAGCAATTCAATTTAAAGACTGCTCATGAGCTCTGGATGTTCGAGGAAAAAGGAAGAATAAAGAAACTTAAATTTTAAAAATAAAGGGTATAAAAATTCCTCGATTGATGAATCGAGGCGTCCTATATTAGTTGAATAAATACATAGTCCGTACTTGGGAATCTGGTCTTCCAATTAAATTCTTCAAATAATCCTTTTTTTCATGGAGAACACCAGCCTTCTGGATATAAGCCTTGCTCAGCGGCATGGCCGTATGCCAAGCCCCACTCGGACTACTATCCTTAAAGTTGACCACTCTGATCAGAGTATGACCGTCGACAATAATTAAGCAGTGCTTATAATTCGTGGCCTCAATTAATGCTTTGCTAATACTTTCGCGATTAATCTCAAAAGTTTTGCTTGCTTTAGTCTGTGCAATTTCATTAATACTAATAATAGGTTGCTGCTGATTAAGCTTGCTATCATCAAAAGTAAAAATGTCAGAAATAAATTGTTTTAGTACTGTTGTTTTTGTGTTTTGTGCTTGGATCGATAGGCTGCAAGCAACAAATAGTATGATAATGAGTTTCTTCATCTTGTTGAGGATTAGCAGGTTGTTTGTAGTTTGAGTTTTGGATTTTGTTTCTCTATATTTTGGACGTTTCATTAATCTATATCAAATTTACAAAATATGGTTAATATAATACAATTTCATTATGAATATTAACTATAATCCTACTTATTCCTCCAGATGCATTCAGTCATCTTATCTTCTTCTCTCTGCTGTTTTTGTTTTGTTAATTAACTAGATTTAGATACTTTTGTCGGGCAATGGCCCCATAGTTCAAGGGATAGAACAAGTGTTTCCTAAACACTAGATACAGGTTCGAGTCCTGTTGGGGCTACATATGATCCTCGTGAGTATATACTTACGAGGATTTACTGTTTTTAGATTGCAACATATCTTCAAGCTCATGTCATTTTAAAACTAAATGTATTGGTCAGTACTAATTAAATCAACACCCTGAAATAAATCCTGATAATCAATGGCTTGATGATTTAAAATTTTAATCTCAGGCTCATGTTGGGTGTAAATTCCAAAGCATTTTGAGTTACTTGTTCTATTTCCTTATTATCATTCTGTCTATAGAAAATATTGATAACATTTTTTCGGTTTATAATATTCCAAACCGAAACACCCAATTCCCCTTTTACATTCTTAAAATTGAACTTGTATTTGGCAGAAATATCCAATCTGATATAATCTTCGAGACGTGAATGATTGGCTACTTCGTATACAATTTCATCATTCTCATTGAGGGTTTCCAGAGCAGGCTTTGTATAAGGTTTGCCAGTCCTGTAATTGAACCCACCCGACACCTCAATGCGTTTTGTGTGATAACTTCCTCCCAAGGATATAGCATGTTTTATATCAAGCTTATTGGGGAAGGTAGAGGGGGTAAACTCTTGAAAATAGTAATCGTTTTGGGCAAGGGCATAATTAATCCAAATATTTGATTGTTTGAAACGTTTATTAATCAACAGTTCAATCCCTTGAGTATTATACTTGCCAATGCTATATAAATCTTGATATTGGTTTTGAAAACCCTGACTTGGAGTTATTATTCCACTTACTTTTTTCTTATAAACTTCGAGAGAGACAAGCAAGCTTTTGCGATTGTACTGCATCCCTATTGAAAATTGTTGACTTTTTAACAAAGGAATGCTTTGATTATTTGACAATACCCATCTTCGTTTTTCAATTCCAAGAAAATCTGTCTGATAATCAATTAGCTGTGTTGTGTGTTGACTTTTCTTTTCGGCAAGGGCCTCAAGTGAGATATGTTCACTCAACTTGAAGTTTAATGCAGCTCGCGGTTCAAATGAAAACTCATTGAACTTAGAAAAATAGTTGGTTCGCAGCCCGGCACGTATATATAGTTTTCGAAACAGTTCTTTCGATTCAACTTCAGTATATAACGAGTGTATCCTTAATACATCTTTTGCATCTCTTTTGTAACCTGGTTTACGAATATTGTCTTGATTTCGAATTCCGACTTCCTTAAACTGATACCCACTTGATAAGGTAATTGCTTGGTTTATTTTATTTTTTGTATTCAGCTTTATCCCCCAATCGATCACCTCATTTCTTTGGAGGTGATGTTCGTTATCTGCTAATGAAACGTTAGTGCCATCCAAATAATAGTTGGAAACAAATGCTGACAGTTGTGTTGTGTGGTTTTCAGTCCAGGAACGAGTGTAATTAAAGTTAGATAATAGGCTCGATTGAGTGAGATGACTTTTCTTACTGTGCAAAGTATCCCGGATCAGGGCACTTTCTTCATATTCAATTTTGTTGTTTACATTTAAAATGCTGAACCGTATTTTATCATTTTCAGAAATATCATATAAAAGCTTACAACTCAGATCATAAAATGAGAAATCGTGGTAATTGTCAACTGTTGTATTATTTTTCTGTTGATTCAGCAATACCTCATTATTTTCAAAGACCCTTTTGTAATAACTTTTATACGTGGGGCTTTCCACAAGCTTGTTTATCGAATGCCTGGCCCCTAATATTAAGGATAGTTTTTTAGTTAAAGGAGTTTTAATAATTATATCGGCACTCAGCATATTCAATCCGGTGCTGACCTTGAAATCGTGTGCCAGGTAATCTTGCTGTTGCATATCAATTACCCCTGAAACACCTTCATCAAAGGCTGCGCTTGTTCCATTTTTTACAATTTTTGTTTTATGAATCAAATGGGAGTTAAAAGCCGAGACTAAGCCAAAAAAATGACCTGTTTGATACATTTTCACCCCATCCCATAAAACTAAATTTTGGTCATTCGTTCCGCCCCTGATATTGATATCTGAAACGGTCTCGTTTATGCTTTGTATGCCGGGCAAAATTTGTGCAGCTTGTAAAACATCAGGTTCTGATAGTCCTGGTAACACCTGAAGATTTTGAGTATTCATTTGAATCGAACCATCTGGTAATTTATCAATGCCTTTAGCAATATAATTTACCACTACTTCTTTAAGATCTTGTACATCAGGTGTAAGTTCATATATTGATGAGTCCTTACTCCAAACGTGTTTTTTTAGGTGTAAAGATTTATAGCCTATATACCTTACAATTAGGATAGAATCTCTTTCCTGATTTACTTTTATTGAGAACCATCCGTTTTCATTGCTTAATACATACTTGCTTTCTGAGTAGATAAGGGCACCAACTAAATGTTCTTTTGTAGATTGATCAACGATATGGCCTGAAACCCATGTGTCGTGTATATTTCTTCGAATCGCAATATAGCGTGAGTTCAATTTTTTAAAACTCAAGTTGGTCTGTCTTTCCAGTTCACTAAGGTACTCGTCGAGGCTTAAATCCTTGTTTGGGGCTATAACAAATTCTCCTTTTATATTCTCATCAGCAAATGTAAATACAATATCAAATTGCTTCTCAAGAACTGGAAGTAAATCAACAAGAGGTTTGGATTCTGTATTCTGAGCAAAAGATATATCACTAAGAATGGTAAGAAAAAACCATATAACAATCAGGAATCTATTTGTCTTCAAAAGTTATTACAATTTTGTTTCCGTTAATCGTGTAATTTAAATTAACAGGAATAGTTATAGATTCTAAAGCAATTTCAAGATTCACATGAGAAAAACCACCCGTAAACAATTGATTTAAGTCAATATTTTTGGTTTCTACCCTTACTTTATATTGTCTTTCGAGTTCATTAATCACAAATCGAAGTGGCACACTCTTAAAGCTACTCTCTCCATTTAACCAGTCTGGTTCTGATTTACTGGAAATGGTGTAGTTTTCTTCTTCGCCATTAACAAGCCTATACGCGGCATTCGGTTTTAAGACAAGTGAATTCTGTTCTGTAATAACTTTAACCAAACCAGAGTAACAGGTCACCTCGTAGTATTTATCCCAATCTTTCACACCAAATTCAGTACCTAAAACAGTAACTGTACCCTGCTGTGTTTTTACATTGAATTGCGAACCTTTTTTAACTCTGAAGAAAGCTTCTCCATTTAACTCAACATTTCGTTCTTTATTCCAGTTATTTTTTGAAAACTTAATTTGTGAACCCGTATTTAAAGAAACAAAGGACGAATCGGGTAAATAGACTTCTGTTTGTTTAGCAATCCATCCCTGGCTATTTGAAGTTGCATTAAAATGATCATAGAAGAAGTAACTCATCGACAGGGCGATAATGAAAATTGCAGCAATCCTCACTAAAGGACTTATTCTCTCGTATAGAGATATAGATCTTTTATGTTGGATTAAATTTTCAGGTAGTCTGCTGTATTCGTTATCAACATCATATTCCGGGGCTTTAAAATTGTCTACTGCCTTCAGAAGTCTATGTATTTTAGCAAATTCCTCAGTACTTTCAAATTCTCGTCTTTCAGAATCTGGAAGTTCCCCTACTAGCCATTTTTTTATTTTATCTTCGTTCGTCATTTTCTTGCCGTTCTAATTATATAACAGATGAATACAAAAAGTTCCTACCGTAATTCTCTTTAAATTTTAATGAATTCAATTTTTTCCCGTAGAATTTTCAAAGCTGTGTAAATACGTTTTTCAACTGCTTTCCGAGAAATACCAAGCATATCGGCTATTTCCTGATGTTTTTTCCCTTCAATTCGGTTCAGCAAAAATGTCACTCTTTGTTCTTCCGATAATTCTTCGAGTGCTTTTTGCAAGCGGTCGTGATATTCTTTTTCTTCTAATAAAAACTCAGGAGATTCAACAGTGTAATCTTTGGGTTTTTGCAAGCTATAATTCAGTACTGTTTTTTTTCGTGAAATGGAATTAAGCATTTCGTTATTGGCCACCGTGTATAAAAACGACTTTGCCTTTTCAGGGAGAACATTTTTACAGTTTTTCCAGAGCTTTTCAAAAGCCACCTGAACAACATCCTGTGGATTATTATTTGCTCCGTATTTATAGTACAAAAAGTCATGTAAATTTTTTGAATAGGACTTAAATATGCCATTAAAGACTTTTTCTTTACATATATTATTGTTTTTGATTTCGCTCATTATAAGTTGCTTATGATCTGATGTCAGCCGTTCAACTACAATGGTAAGAAAAAAAAACAAAAGTTCAGGTAGGAGTTTTCTATATCTATCTGTTTTATTATTGAAAGTTCAGACGAAAGAAATAGTGCGGATACATGGACTTTTACTAAAGTATTTTAAGAAAATAAATATTAAATCTAATTGTTATGAAAAAAATGAACTTTAAAACTATAATGGTTTTGGCCGTGATGGTTGTAGGTATATTATTTGCAGCTTGTCAGGAGGAATATAATAATGAATCAACATCAGGAAAATTAAAAATTCAATTAACCGACGCTCCCTTTCCTACAGATTTAGTAGCTGAGGCTAATGTGACTATAACTAAGATAGAAGTACGTAAAGTAAGTGAGGGAGAAGAAGAAGGCAACACTTTTATCACTTTAAGTGAAGAAGAAATGTCTTTTAACTTATTAGAGCTTACTAATGGTGTAACTGCTGGTTTAGTCGATTTAGAAATTGAAGCTGGTTCTTATGATCTTGTTAGACTATATGTTTCAGAAGCAAGCGTATTATTATCTGATGGTACAAAACATGCTATGAAGGTTCCTAGTGGAGCGCAGACAGGTATTAAGATATTTATTAAGCCATCTATTGAAATAGCAGGAGGTCTGACATCTGACTTACTTCTTGATTTTGATGTAAGTAAATCATTTGTAGTGCAGGGAAATTCTAATTCACTAGCAGGTATTAAAGGATTTATTTTTAAGCCAGTAATAAAAGCTTCAAACTTGTCTACAGCAGGACGATTAACAGGTACTGTTTTTGATGCAGAGGACTTGGCTATTGATGGCGCACAGGTGTCAATTATGGCTGCCGATACAGTTTATACGACTTCTTTTGCTGATGTGAATGGAGAATATACCATTTTAGGAGTTGATGCTGGTACATACAAAGTTGAATATTCAAAAGAAGGTTATCAAACTACAACTATCGAGGATGTTAATGTTGTTGCAGCGAATGCAACTACTCAGGATGCTCAATTACTTACAAACTAAAGTTCTACTGTAACCTTATTTTAGGCCTGTTTTCAACATTGAAAACAGGCCTCTTCTTGTACACATGTATTAGGTTGAACTAAGATTCAGTATGAAAATTGAGAAAGTAACTAAAACAGTTTAAATCTAAGCCATAGAACAACAAGGCGTATTTTTCTTATCTGATATTTGTTAAACTTCAATTCTGTTATGCTCTGACTATTGGTAAATTGTCAGGGTATGACTATTCAATTATTTTTAGGCTTTTGTCATTTTATGAGTCTTAACTGAAAATTGATGGCTTTACTTTAAGCTTGTGTATTTCAGAATAAGGATGTTTAAGATTATTGTTAATGTATATGCCTTAATTTCGGTTCATATTTTGCCTCTGTGAAAGATATAAAAAGAAATAACATCAATCTGATCTTATTAACTGGTTCAGACATAGAAACAATAATGTAATTGAAATATGACCCTTTATCTAAAATTTATATGATTAGCTTTTCTTTGAGAGATTCTGGAATATTTTATGTTGATTTTTCTGACACTGTTACTGTGGAAGATATAAAGAATTATCTGTTCGAATTTGCGAGACTTGATAATTTGCCAAAAAATATTTACTTACTATATGATTTAACGGAGGTTGATATGAACCTTGAACTTGTTGATATATCTTTTATTTCAAAATTAGCTGAAAAAGTGACTTCTTCATACAAGACAATTAGGACAGCTTTTCTTGTAGACAAACCAAAGATAACCGCTTATTCTATTCTGTTTAATGTAGATACTTCTTCTGAAAAGATATTAAGGAATGCATTTTCTACAGAGGAAGCTGCATTAAAATGGCTTAAACAGCAAGTATCATATAACAATCCAGCTAAGAGGATTTTAGAGCTTTAAAAAACAGGCAAGCTATTATGTGTAAATAACCTGTCCTAATAATGCATGAAAAATCATTGGCGTAAAACTTGAATAAGAATTGTAACGGTTTTGAAAAGTAGAAGTAATATAGTGCCAAAGATTTTATACTAACCAGTTGGCTTCAGTAATCAATGAAAATTTTTAAGTGAGGACAAATAAGGGGCCATTAAAATATTTTCACGTCCATCAGTCGCTGATATACGCTGTTTAATGCATTTTTATTGGGGTTATGTTGGGGCTACAGAGATGAATCCTCCCAAACATCAGTTGGGGAGGATTTTTTTGTTACCAAGCCCTAAGTCCACTATAATATTTAGTCGTTATATGAATCTTAATTGAAAATTGATAGCTTTACTTAAAGCATTTATATAGGTTATTTTTATACAATTAAAACAATGAATAAAGAAACGTTACATTATATCTTATTAGTGGCAATTACATTAGTTGTTGCTATTGTCTTATCAATGATTCTAAGGAAGATTCTAAGTGTATTTATAAGCAGGTATGCTAAGAAGTTGAGAACTGATCCAACTAATTTTTCATTCATTAAAAATTCAGTAGGCTTTATTATTTATACGGCGGCTATCATTTTTATCTTCTTCAAAATACCTTATTTAAAATCTCTTGGAACGGCACTTTTTGCTGGTGCAGGTATTCTGACTGTTGTTATTGGTTTTGCATCACAAAAAGCCTTTTCAAATATAATTAGCGGGGTGTTCATTTTAATTTTTAAACCCTTCAAAATGTCCGATATTATAGAGTTTAAAGATGGACAAAAAGGAGTGGTTGAGGAGATTACTTTAAGGCATACCCTAATCAAAGATTACGAGAATAGAAGAATCATAATTCCGAATAGTATTATTAGTGAGGAAACCATCATTAATAGCAATATTCAGGATGAAAAAATTAGAAAACATATCGAGTTCTCAATTAGTTACGATTCCAATATCGACAAAGCTATGGATATCATACGCGATGAAGCAGAAAAGCATCCTCTATTGGTTGAAAACCGAACTAAAGAGGATTTTGCAAATAATGACCCTCTTGTCATTATTCGTGTTATTGCTCTCTCAGATTATTCTGTAGACTTAAAAGCATATGTTTGGACTGCAGGTAACGATAATGCTTTTATTCTAAAATGTGATCTTTTGAAATCGGTGAAGGAGAGGTTTGACCGAGAAGGTATTGAAATCCCATTCCCTTACAGAACAATTGTTTATAAAAGAGACTTAAAGGATGGTGACAAAAATTCTTAATTAAAAAAAGAGAGAGCCTCCGTTGCTACCAGGCTATTTATATTTTTTATTTTCCAATTCAAATTTGATTCTTATCCATTCCGCCATCTTCAGATGATGGAATGGCAAACATGTTTAAATTCCCACCTCTCCATCGAGACAAATAGCCAATTTATCATAGCTTTGCACCACAATAAAAAAAATAAATAAGAAACATGCAGCAGGTTATCATTGGTATTCATGGTTTGGGTAATAAAGCCCCTAAATTTGTTCTCGAACAATGGTGGAAAGACTCTATGAGTGAGGGAATGATTCAAGCAAAATGCCACAAGAGCCTGCCAGAATTCGAAATGGTTTATTGGGCCGATATCCTCCACGATAAACCTCTGGACAGGTGGTCTGATGATGAAGACAGTCCCTACTATCTGCATGAACCTTTTCAGAGAGCTCCGCAACACGGGGTGATTGAAGAGCACACCATCCGCCAGAAAGTTAACGGTTTTATCAGCGAGAAGCTGAGCGATATTTTTCTTAACGATGATAAAACACTCAATTACGGTTTTATTACCGATAACATTCTGAAAAGGCATTTCCCCGATTTGGAGGCCTATTATAAAAACGACATACAGCACGAGATCGAGATGCCTAACCATATTCGTGATCAGATTAGGGAGAGGCTGGTTCAGGTAATCAACAAATACAAGAATCGTGAGATCATGATACTGGCTCATTCCATGGGCACCATCGTTAGCTACGATGTTTTAAATTTCCTGACGCCCGAAATCCCTATTCACAGTCTGGTTACAATGGGTTCCCCACTGGGATTGCCTATAGTGATAGGCAAAATTGCTGCCGAGCAGAAGATCCGATTAAATGGAAAGCCGGTTTTGTCCAGTCCTCCGT
Source organism: Ancylomarina sp. (assembly GCF_041555295.1). Taxonomy (NCBI): domain Bacteria; kingdom Pseudomonadati; phylum Bacteroidota; class Bacteroidia; order Marinilabiliales; family Marinifilaceae; genus Ancylomarina; species Ancylomarina sp. Next base: position 10,125 of record NZ_JBFFKR010000041.1, read on the forward strand.
GTATCAGTAGCCATTGGTATAACCTGGCTGACATTACAGATCATGTTGCCGTTCACCACAAGCTGGCCGATGATTTTTTAAGTAACGAAACGGGGATTCATCCCATTGATATTTTGGTAAACAACACCTACGAGATGAATGGGGTGAGAAACCCCCATAAATCCTATGGCTACCTTCAATCGCCCGAATTTATTAGCATTCTTAACGGGTTTATTGCCGAGCCAAAGCCAAGCAGGACACAACGGGTATTGGTAGGCATTAAGTCTATAATTGGGAAGGTGAAAGCCAAACAAGAGGTACTAAAGGAAAAGTTCAATATGAATTGATTGTTTTGCAACGCCAATTAGTACCGTCAGGCTACAAAAAATCCTCCCCAACACCAGTAGGGAGGATTTTGTTTTTTGATCTCAACGATTTTTAAAATCTTTAAGTTTCGAGAAATATTCAATGGCATTCTAATGATCACTATGTGTTCCTCTATGCAAGATTGATATAAGAAGGGTGTCTTATTTGATTTTTTAAGACACCCTTCTAATTTGAACATTCTTAAAGACAAACTAGAAATTTAGTTGGAATGTCATTGTGTTCACTGGTGTATTATTTTGTATTTGATATGGATACAATAAGAAATTTACATTGTAATCTTCAAGTGTTCCCACAAAAAGATAAGCACCACCTTCGAATTGTAATCCCGTTAAATCACTATTATCTATCGTAACTTCCCAAAGGCCGTCATTATCTACATCTGATACCATAATATTTCCAACTGGGGTATCGGTAGTTGAATTTAGATAATCCGAGTTGTAATATATTTTATTGCCAGTATAATCAGGAACAAAGTGATAATAAGCTATAAAACCAATATTACCTGGTCCGCCAGAAGTCACAGCCCAATCTTCTGTCATATAAGATTTAAAGGCAATAACTAAAACACAGTCCTCAAGACAGTATTCTCCTACATAGCCCCACTTTTCTGTATCGAAATAGTCTTTAAACATTATGCCACCATCAGCCCAAACTATCTTGTCTTTACATTCTTCTTCATCTTTGTCATCATCACGATGTCCGTTCTTAGTTCTTGACTCTTCGGTATAAGTTTTACATAGCTGGCCCCCATTTCTACTGTAGCCATCAACAATAGTAAAATCACCACTTGTCATGCCAATATAAATTGGTTGTGAGCAAGAGGTATGAATGGCTGTGTTCAGTGCTCCATCAATACTTAAATAAATTTCAGTGCCTAGTGTGCCTTTCTTATCTGTACCTACAAACGAAAATTCTGCACCAGCTTCAACGGTTTCGTTAAACACAATCACATTATCTTTCTTTTGCTTAACAGTAATTAAAGCATCGGTATCACCATCGTAGGTCATGGTTAAATTTGTGATTTTACCTTCACAATCACCACAACCATTATCATCGGTAGGAGGATCTTTTTCGCATAATTGACCACCATTTCTGCTATAGCCGTCAACAATGGTGAAATCACCTTTCACAAGGCCTATGTATAGAGGCTGAGAACAAGAGGTGTGAATTTTGGCGTTCACCAAACCATCAACTTTTATCGTAATCTCAGTACCAAGTGTGCCTTTCTTATCTGTACCAACAAAAGAAAATTCTTCGCCAGCATCAACAAATTCGTCGAATACCACGACATTATCTTTTTTCTGCTCAACTGTAATTTGAGCACCACTGTCACCATCATATCTCAATGTTAGTTGAGTCGCTTTACCATCACAGGCACAATCTCTATTTTCTTCGCAATTGTTTACTTTGGCACAAGCAAGAACCACATAACAGTCATCACCCTCTTCGATTGGAATCATATATTCGAAGCTTGTCGTTGGAATCTCAAATTTATCTTTGTAAGGAAATTCGCCCGTGTCGGGTTCTCCTCCTTCTTTCAAAGGAATACCTTCTTTCGTTCCAATATAAAGACAGGTTTCTTTAAGGAACCATCCTTCATCAACAAAATAAGTCACATACACATAGTCTCCATCGTTCATAATGCTTACATGCCCAACATCAACATTGTCTTTAGTATACAGTTCCAAAAAGGATTGCTCCATTTCACAAGGATCAGTCTGCCCGGTTTTAACAGAACGTATTTGAGTGATTGCTTCTTCCTCAAAAAGTGGCTCTGTGTCCGTTTTATCACAGGCTACAAATACGAGCAGTAGAATTGCAGTTAGAGCAAAGCGTAGATTAAAATAACTTAGTTTTTTCATGATTGCAATTTGTTTAAAAGTTGATTTACAGTTTCGTCTTTAGATATCGTATTCGATATGAATAATCTACTTCGGTAGATGAGTTTACTCTTACCATAAATTTGCATGGGTAAGAATTGAAAGCGCCGTTCTTATTACTTTGGATTTGGTAGGGCCAGAAATTTCCTCCCAAGCTTTCGCTAAGGAGGAGTTATTCTAAACTATTAAGATCCGATTTAATACTTCCCCAACTATTAAGCCAGACCATTACTATAGTTGTATAAGTCGTTTAATTGTTTCTTTAAAGTAAAAAGTTACTGTTATGTTTTTAGTAAGTCAAGATTTTTTTGATAGACAGCCCCCAATTAGAAATCTACCCGAGCAGATATGTTGATTAAATTTTGAGGACTCATTTTTTCAGAAGAGAATCAGACATAATAAATACTCCCCAACACCAGTTAGGGAGGATTTTTTTTTGATGAGGCATCTGTCAGTGGATGACCTGTCATCGCGATTGAATCATATGATTTAGTTTGGCCAATTTCCCCAAATGCTGCAATGACCAGCCTTATCGGTGTTTTCAATACTGGTTTGTATACCCGAGTAGGCAGAGTTCATAACTGAGCGAGGACTGAAATGTAATTTACCCGTTCCTGCATCTAAAAAGGCTTTACCAAAATGCTCCTGACTTAAGCCATGGCCCGACTCGTGTAGTGCAATGGTTTCAACATCGTAATGATCGTCAATTCTCCAACTGAAGCCATCGTTATAATAGATTTCGCGCCAGGCGACATCCGATTTCTTATTGTTATCGTAATCGCTGTCAGTAAAAACGATAGTGAAGGTTACACCCAAAATATAGGAGCCTCCATCAATATCAATTAAATCGAAGAAACTGGTAGGTAACCAACCACAATGTGTCACATCCCCAAAATAATTGAAGCTACCACCAAAGCCCAGCAATGCTGCTGCGAAGCCTGTTGGTTCGCCAGAGTAAGGAAGTTGATACATGCCTATGTTCGAGCAAGTCACCCCATCCCAGGTTGCCATAGCCCTTTGAATAGCCATATTAGTTTCGCTTAATGGAAGATCAGAACTGGGTCTGTTTTCATCGATATAATACGAGACATCAGTGGTACCATCAAGGGAGAAATCGAGATGCGGAACGAAATGGGCAGCAAGTTTCATATTGCCAACATTCATGAAGAAAACCGTGCGCCCAATTTTGCCAGATTCGCCTGTCGTAAAGTATTCGGCTTTTAAAACGCGGAGGTTTTCAGGTACCCCTTCGCCATTGGTCGATTTAAGATTGGGTTGAGAGTAGTAAGTTGAGAGGTCCATGAATATGGGCTCTGCATCGATAGGAGTTTGCTTGTCGGAGCCGTTGTTCTCGCAAGAAATAGCCGTAATTAAGAATACGGATAGCAATAAGGCAATCTTTGTTTTCATAAGTGTGGTGTGTTTAATTAGAAAATAAGGGCTTATTCACTTACATGATTCGAAAGAATATAGAAGTTACCTTCTTGTCATTAGCAAATCAAGACTATTTTGACAGACAGGCTCTTATTGAGCACTTACCCAAGCACACTTGGTGATGAAACTTTTTTTTGAATGATTAGGGGAGGACAGACACAAATAAAACCTCTCAAACCGTAGTTTGGGAGGTTTTATTTTTAACGCGATGTTTATCGACAGGAATTACTCCTTACGGATGAAATTAAATCTTCTTCCCGATATAGAACGCATAGCCATAGTAGGCCTTATACGTGTTATATAATTGCATCTCACGCCTCTGGTTAGCAATAAAACCTTCAGCAGTTGCATTGCCAGCATGTTTTTTCAGGAAGGCTTCCTGTGCAGCCACCTGAGGCGCATAGAAATGTTCTGTCCAGCATTTTTCGGGCAGAATAAAAGAGGCAATGGGAATGTATCCGGCCTTTTGCAATTGAGCAAGCTTATTGGGAATGGTATCTATTTCAGGATAGGCATCCATCCAGAATTCTTCGATCTCAGCAGGGCGATCTTCGGTAAACCACGATGCTTCTGATACCGCTACATAGCCACCTGTTTTCAAAAATGTTCGCCATTCATTCAGGCCACGTTCAAAGCCGATATTATAGATGGCTCCTTCAGACCAGATGAGGTCCAATTCTTCATTCTGAAAGGTGAGGCTATCCATAGAACCCACAAGGCCTTTTAGTTTATCCTGAAGGTTTAGTTCCCTGGATTTTGAGTTGAACAGCTCAATAAAATGGGGAAACAGGTCGATACCCGTAATAGTGCCCGGAGAATGCTGTGCCAGTACTCTGGTCTGACCGCCCGTACCACAACCAATATCGGCAATGCGCGACTTCTCGCTTAAATTATCGATAAAGCTTAATGCCCTAAGCGTTATTTCAGGACTACCGGGCCCTTGTCGTTCCAGGTTTGAGAAATATTCGCAGATTAAATTAATGTCAAAATCGTGTATCGATGTATGTTCTTTACTCATGATGTTGAAATTTTTGTGCTCGAAATCAGGATATAAGACAATTTAAATGCTTTTTGCCAAGTTTTCAAACTGTGCGTATAAAATAAATTGGCAGACTTGACAGTATAAATCATAGTTTAGATTTAATACTTTAGCGAGAATATTAGCGACGTTTTACAAACGACGTTTAGCTACACAAAACACTAATGAGATGAAGAAATTAAGCTATGTTTTTTATTTGCTCTTATCTATCCTGCTTTTTTCCTGCGGTGGCACAAGCGAATCGGATAACAAAATAGAAAAAGAAAGGTATCAAGCAGAATACGATATACAAACCATAGAGCACGACAGTTGTGAGTACATTATATATAAAGAGGATAAAGGTGTTCAGATGATACACAAACAAAATTGTAAATTTTGCGAACGCAGACAGTCCAATAGCTAACACCTAATAGCGTCGAAAACCAGTAAGCATTTTCACATAAAAAAATCCTCCCAAACTGTGGTTTGGGAGGTGTTTTGTCTTATGCCTCTATCTTTTTTTTGAGTAAGTATGTATCTAAATCAAACTCATTTTCAAATGATAGCTTTGGTTCATTGCCATATTTGAAGAAAGCTTCAAGAGAGTTTTGGCTTTCGAAAAATCTATAATGATTGCCTTCATAGTTGTATATGTAGCAGATCATTTTTTTATTATTGTCAAATAATTCGAGTTTTTCGATAGTCCTAGAAGATCTAAGATATGTTGTTTCTACTTGGGTGATTAAATTCATCTTTTACCGCTAAAATAGAAAACAAATAGGTTTCTGTCCACGGACTATAAGTCACATTACCCAATTGCCATTTTAGCAGATTCTTTCCAGATATATGGAGGCATTGGTTCTTTCAATTCCCATTTTATATTCATTGGTTTTGCACCTTCGTGATCCATAATTTGACCTTCACCCAAAAAGACAAAACCCATGGTGTTTTTATATTGATCCTCATTAGCCTCTCTTACAAATAGTAGAATTTTTTTATCTAATTCGCGATGTTTGATATAGCTTTCACCTTTCCCTTTATCAGGACGAGCAGAATTTTGAGATTGCCAATGGAAAATACGTTCGCTTAATGCGAAATCATTATAAAGGGTTGTTGGGGAATAATCTTTCTCTGATTTGTTGAGTGTTATAAAAAGTAATTCTGTGTTTTTGTCTTTCAAATACTGAACACCTTCTCTCGAACTCGGTTTCTTTTCAAAAGAGTAGAACTCAAAGGCTGATAATATTTGATCACGGATATATCTGCCATGGATTTGTAATGGCATTGGGTAACCTAGGTCGATTTCTTGCTCAATAAAATCAATTCTATCCAAAAGTAATTCTATCAATTCTTTCATTTCATTTACCAGAACTTTATTTCGCCCGATTGTTTTAATACTTTCTGATATATCAGAAAAACCACCGGCATCTTGCCAAACATCGTAATGCAACATCAGGCACATACACTTTTCTGTATCTGAAAGTTGTTCAAAGTTCAGCTGGAATTTGTTCTTTATACAATTTAAGATGAATGTGAAATATGAAGCAGAGCGGCAACTAAGCCATTTTAACTGTATTGCTCTAGATATCTCAAGTTCATTTTTCGATTCAAAATCTTGAATGACACCAGCGTTTGCACAAAGTCTTTTCCAACTTCGTTTCTTATAAATTTGATGGATTGGAATATGGTAGAATTCTGTGAAGTTCTTGATTGTTAATTCTAAGTTGGTGTTGTGTTTGAAATCTCTAATACATTGAATCAATTGATTCCTATTTAGATTTATGGCTCGTTTAATATTGTCTAGAATAAAGTTTTTCGCTTTTTGCTCCAAGATAATTGAACAACCTAATGGTAGGTGAGGGAATTCATTTTCAATTTCACTTTGAGTTGATGTATTCGTTTTCCCAATAAGAGCTCTGAATTTCCCTTCAAAATCATACTCAGGGCGAGAATTGCCAACGAAGTCGAGTACAGTCAAGCAATCTTTATTATCTGATAGTCGTAACCCTCGACCTAATTGTTGTAGGAAAACAGTTAAGCTTTCTGTTGGTCTTAAGAATAATACCGTATCTATTTCTGGTATATCAACGCCTTCGTTAAAGATGTCAACAACAAATAAATAGTTGATCTCTTTATTGAGGAACCGATCTTTTATTTGATCCCTTCCACCGTTATTTATACTAGTTAAATAATCAGCTTTATAATTGGCTAACGTAAACTTTTCAGCCATATATTTTGCATGATCTTGCGTGACACAAAAGCATAAAGCTCTTACTTCATGAGGCTCTGCGATGTGCTTCTCAATATTTCTGAGTATGTGTCTAACTCTATCATCATTCTTTGTGTAGACTTTTGTAAGCTCACTTGGGATGTACTTCCCATTCTGCCACGAGAGTGTAGATAAATCAATATTGTCTGTTACTCCAAAGTATTGGAATGGGCATAATAAGCCCTTGTTTAATGCCTGAGGTAAGCGAATCTCCGCGGCAATTACATTACAAAAATCAGATAGAATGTCCGCACCATCCATTCTTTCAGGCGTCGCTGTAAGACCAAGTAATATTTTTGGTTTAAACTTATCTAATATAGGGCGATAACTAGAGGCTTTAATATGATGAACTTCGTCAACAATTATAAAATCATAGAATGATTCAGATAAGGATAAGGTTTCTAGCCTATTCTTTAATGTTTGAACAGATGCAAAAATGCAATCGTATTTCTCTGGCTCCTGACCATTCCCCCATAGTTCTCCAAAATTTGCATCACGTAATACGCCTTGAAAAGTTGATTGAGCTTGTTCTAATATTTCTTTACGATGAGCTACAAATAGTAATTTAGCTGTAGGATTTTGCTGTTTGAATTTTTTGAAATCAAATGCTGAGATCATTGTTTTGCCAGTTCCTGTGGCTGCAACAACTAAATTCTTAAACCTATTGTGAACTTCTCTTTCAGCGTCAAGTTTCTCAAGAATTTCTTTCTGGAAATTATATGGGTTTATATCAAAGAATGTAGTGTAAGTTTTTCTTCCCGAAAAGCGTTCATTCTTAAGAGCCCTCTTTAGTTTTATCAGATCTCTATTAGAGTCATAAAATTCAAATTCACTATTTTGCCAATAGGTATCGAACGTTTTTCTAAACTTTTCAATGATATGACTAACTTCTTTAGTTGTTAATTTAATATTCCATTCTAAGCCATTCGTTAATGCAGAACGAGAGATATTCGAAGAGCCTATATATCCTGTATGGTAGCCTGTATCTCTTAAGAATAGATAAGCTTTTGCATGCAACCTTTCGTTACTGGTATTGTAAGAAACTTTGATCTCGGTATTAGGTAATGAAGCCAAAAATTCAACAGCTTTTGCATCAGTAGCTCCCATGTATGAGGTGGTAATTACTTTTAATTGTCCTCCGCGGTTCGTGAATTCTGTTAATTCCTTTTCAAATATTCGAATACCTGTCCACTTTATGAATGATACTAGAAAGTGAATTCGATCAGAAGAGAGGATCTCCTTTTTGATTTCGCTTTCCATCGAAATGCCTGCATTGCTGCCAGTAAATAGTTCACTTTGAGTTAAACCACTGTGTGGGGTTATTTCTTTTAAATGTTTTTTAATGTCTGAGAATCTCGCATCTAACTTTGTGAAAACTGCCGATAAAATTCTTCCTTCTGTATCTATTAAATCATCCTCAAAATCTTCATCATTCAGTTGATCCCTAAGTAAGCGTATGATGTTATTACAAATATCTATTTGTCTTTCTATTGAATCATCTCCCGAGACTTGACTTAATGCTTGATGGATGATATTGACAGTGTAATTAGTTAAAATTTTAGATGCTTCGGCCTTATCAATCTTGACTTCATTTATATGATATTGATCTTTTTCTAAATTATCCAATCTACTTTTTAATAGTTGGTTAATTAATGCTTCGTATAGACCATCTTTAATCATATTGTAATATTTAAGTATCCATAATAATAGGATTTTAAAGGTAGTTTATTCTTTGAATACTCTATAAATCTATAGAGAATAAATCCATCCAAATGTGACTTATACGTCAACGGACTATGAGTCACATTTTAAACATATTTTGTTTGTAGGGAGTCTATATTAAGAGTCGATTGTAATTGAGAACTTTGCGTAAGAGGAGGGATTAATCTATTTGTCTGGTACTCGACCTCCAAGTAGTCACAATTTTAGGATTTGTCGTTTTCCCACGGGCAAAAGGTTCTCGCAGCTCGTATTTGTCGTTTTCCCATGGGCAAAAGGTTCTCGCAAGCTGTATTTGATGTTTTCCCACGGGCAAAAGGTTCTCGCAAGCTGTATTTGATGTTTTCCCACGGGCAAAAGGTTCTCGCAGCTGGTATTTGTCGTTTTCCCATGGGAAAAAGGTTCTCGCAAGCTGTATTTGATGTTTTCCCACGGGCAAAAGGTCCTCGCAGCTCGTATTTGTCGTTTTCCCGTGGGCAAAAGGTTCTTGCAGCTCGTATTTGATGTTTTCCCACGGGCAAAAGGTTCTCGCAGCTCGCTTTTGTTGTTTTTCCCATGGGAAAAAACTTTAGCGCCTAATTATATAAGGTGAATTTCAGGTCGATTTTATTTTTCAATATCATTTCATGTCCAAGTTTATGTTGTTTATGTATTTGCTGAAAAATTAATTATCCTAAAATAGTAGTATTTGCAAGTGGTTGACTGCGTGAGGTGTGATTCTTTTTAAATTTTACACAAATTATTTATATTGTTTGGAATATTTTTTATAATTTCAACATGCTGTTAAGTAATAAACAAATCTAAAACAATAAGGTATGACATTGCAGATATTAAGTCACGCTGATACCAATGAGATTGGTAGCATTGCGGATAACACAGTCCAAGAGTTGCAAAAAAGTGACTGGAGTACAGATTTATATTTAAATACAAACTTAAGCAGTCTGAAAACAGAAGCTGGTGTGCTGACTGCGGCGGTGGGTGTTGTTCGTAAGAATGATTTTACACAGCAGCTAATGATTCAGGATGCTATTTTCGATCAGGTTTTCATTGGTTTCAAGCAGTTTGTTACCGCTAACACTTATTCTCTGGATGAGGATAAGGCTAAGAATGCTGAGGTGATTTGGGAAAATCTTGAGGCTCATGACCTTAATTTGTATCGTTTAGGCTATGAGCAGCAAATCTTTTTATGCCAGTCGCTTTTGAACGAATTCGACAAGCCTAAGAATAAAGCCGCTATCGCCAGTTTGGATGGTGTATCGGATCAGGTTGTTCTTCTGAAAACGCATAACGATAGCTTGCGTACTATTTTCCAGGAATCGAAGATAGACGAGGCTGCTAAGGCAGAAGGCATTGCTGCTTCATCGCAAAAACATGTGGTTCGTAATATCTTGAATAATGATATATTACCTTATATGGAGGTCATGAGTAAGGCCAAACCTACAGAATACGCTGCTAGTTATAATGTGATCTCGGAGTATGTAACAAGCATCAACATAAAAGTAAAAGCTCGCAAAACACGAAGCGAAAACCAGATGGAAGAGGAAATCCTTCCAGAGGAAACGAACAACTAGGCTCTTTATATTGATCTGATCAAGGATAGAAGCCAAATCCCCCGATATCTCCC
>NZ_JBFFKR010000042.1:0-19104 GCF_041555295.1 Ancylomarina sp.
ACTATCCTGCAAATCAGCACGCGAACGGCGTACCGCATCAGAAACCAACTCAATGGCCTCATTTTGCCCTACCACACTCTTGTGCAATTCATCTTCCAGTTGCAATAACTTCTCTCTATCGCTCTTTAGCATCTTAGAAACTGGTATCCCTGTCCATTTTGCCACAACTTCAGCAATATCCTCACTGGTTACTTCCTCTTTTATCAAAGCGTTTTCCTGATTAGCAGCCAAGTCATTTTTAAGCTGATTTAAGAGTTCTTCCCCCTCTTTAATCTTCCCATAACGAAGCTCTGCAACCAAACCAAAATCACCGTCGCGTTCTGCTCTATCAGCCTTTTGCCTGTAATCTTCTATTTGCGCCTTTACTGATTGCACTTTTTCTACTAAATCTTTTTCTAAACGCCACTTGGCATAAATACCTTCTCTGCTTTCCTTTAGATCTGCCAATTCTTTCTTTATCTTAGAAATCTTGGTCTTATCCTTATCACGCTTAATAGCCTCTAACTCAATTTCAAATTGCATGACCTTGCGATCAAGAACATCTAATTCCTCGGGTTTTGAATCGATTTCCATACGCAATTTCGCTGCTGATTCGTCCATCAAATCAATGGCCTTATCGGGCAAGAAACGATCGGTAATATAGCGTTGTGAGAGTTCAACCGCAGCAATGATGGCACTATCCTGTATTCTAACCTTATGATGACTTTCATACTTATCCTTAATACCTCGAAGAATGGAAATGGCACTTTCTCTATTGGGTTCACTAATCATCACCTTCTGGAAACGACGTTCCAAAGCCTTGTCCTTTTCGAAATATTTTTGATACTCATCTAAAGTTGTTGCTCCTATAGCACGTAATTCACCACGAGCCAGAGCAGGCTTTAGAATGTTAGCGGCATCCATAGCACCTTGTCCTCCTCCTGCACCCACAAGAGTATGAATTTCATCAATAAAAAGAACAATTTTGCCATCTTCAGCTATCACCTCTTTAACAACGCCCTTTAGCCTTTCCTCAAATTCACCCTTGTATTTAGCTCCCGCAATTAAGGCTCCCATATCTAAAGAATAAATGATTTTATCCTTTAGATTATCAGGAATATCCCCTTTCACCAAGCGGTGAGCTAAACCTTCAGCAATAGCCGTTTTACCCGTACCAGGTTCACCAATAAGCATCGGGTTATTCTTAGTTCGTCGCGAAAGAATCTGTAAAATTCGTCTAATCTCTTCGTCCCGGCCAATCACAGGATCCAATTTCCCATCATTGGCTAGCTTGTTGAGATTTCGTGCGTATTTATCAAGGGTATTATAGGTATCTTCTTGTGATTGCGAAGTTACATTCTGCCCTTTACGTAACTCGTTAATAGCTGCAGATAGATTACTTTCATCAATTCCATTATCTTTCATCAAACGAGAAACAGAATCCTTTGCTTTCAACATGGCCAAAAGAAGATGCTCAATTGAAACATACTCATCTTTCATTTTCTTGGCCACATTAGCCGCATCGTTTAGGGTCTTTATAGATTCACGCGATAGCATAATTTCACCACCTTGCACTTTGGCAAAGCTTTGAATGATATGATCAAGTGTTTTCTGAAAAATCTCAGCATTAATGCCAATCTTTTTTAAAATAAAGGGTAATACATTTTCATCAAGCTCAAAAATGGCTTTCAGTAAATGGGCATTTTCAATCTGAGGATTCTCAAAGCCCTGAGCAATTTGCTGGGCATGCTGTATCGCTTCCTGCGATTTTATGGTATATTGATTAAAATTCATAATCTAATTATTTGTATTAAATATTATTCGACAAATAAGCTATCAAATCTTATACCTCCTTCAAAACTAAGCCATCCTGACAGGGAAAGCGCAGAACCACATGACATAATAACATAAATATAAGCAGATTTCATGATAAAACTGCATAAAAAAAGGTATAGCCTTAAGGCTACACCTTTCGTTTGAGATAATATGCTAACATTATTTTTTAGTGCACTGTATCTTCATTACCGATTGGATAGTTAGGCATATCAGCAAATTTGGCTATATGAGCATATTCTCCACCAAAAACTGATTTGTAAAAAAAGAAAGGCCTCTTCACAGTTGCCATTAAATGTCAGATACGTGTTATTTTTGTCATAATATAAGTTTTTAATTATATCGATTCAGCAAATTCCTTAAAATTGACCAAGTATTTACAGGTTTCTTTTTTGAATATCCCAGGCATCAAAAAGATCATTATCTTCAAAAAACCCGAGCATCGAAACTCATTTACAGATTTCCAAACCGTTTTATTTTCATCAATTTCGATAAAATGGTTTTGAACATGATTCCATACGCCTTTGGCTTCATAGATTCCGGAAAATTCATTGGGTAAATTCTTACAAGTGATGGTCTCAATCATCTCAACTTCACGTTTCCCCATCCTATAATACAATTTGGACTTGGCTCCAACCTCACCAGGCTCACCACTCAAATGTTCAAAACGGACAAGCCCTGGCTGCCAATGTTTCATATTATCAGGATTGTCAAAGAGTCTAATTACACTTTCGCGTGGCATATTAATGTCAACTTCTACTTCATATTTCATCCTATCAATTTATTAAAAATAAAAATTTTAAATAGGCGTAGGTAGCGGTTCTATAAATATTAGAAACCAGATTACCCAATTTATGAAAATTTGAACCATCAAACAATTAAATTAAGACACCTATGTCTTTTTTTTTGACTATTGATCACAAAATGAAATAAAAAGAAGCTGCTCCTTAGGGTACAGCGTCTTATTAATTCGATTGACTATCTATAAATGCGATCTACTTAATCTTTTTATAAGATTAAAAAAAAGTGCTACTGTAGGATTTAATGCTGCTTCAGCTATATCGAAATCTGGTGTATGATGTTCTAAATTCTTACCATACATAGAGGCACCTACACCTATAAAGCTAGCCTTTCCTCCTCTAGCCTGTAGGTCTTTCATAAGGGATGTAAAGTCTTCACTCCCTCTATTTTGCTTATCGGATAGTATTACATCCGTAAAGTAATTCATATTCATTGCTTCGTCTCTTATCTGTATTGCAAGTGAATTATCACCACAAGCAGCAGAAGCTTCACCAACTTTTTTAATCTCAAAAGAGCAGCCCTGTTTGTGAGCTGAAGCTTTTACAATGCTCTCTAGCTTTTCAAGTAATTCGTTCTCCCCTGTTTGACTATCTGCTCTCAGCTCAATTTCCAATTTAGCCCCGTCAGCTATGATATTACGAGCTGTACCACCCTCAATACGTCCGACATTGACTCGCCTCAATCCTTCGCCAGTAAATTGAATTTCATGTAAACCAAGGATTGTATTAGCCGCAGCCAGAATCGCATTATTCCCCTTTTCAGGGCAAATACCTGCATGTGCTGCTTTTCCATAAAAAGTCACATCCAATTTGTCGGTAGCCGCAGTTCCATTTTGCGAACAAACCACTTTACTTAAAGGCATATTACTCCACAAATGAGCAGCCAATAGGTAGTCAACATCCTTTAAAAAGCCAGATTTCACAATTGATGCTGCTCCTCGCACCCCTTCTTCGGCAGGCTGAAATAATAGGATATAGTTTCCCTTGAGCTGACTAGCATACTTAGCTAGATAATGGGCCAAGCCAAGGCCAATAGCCATATGTGCATCATGTCCACAAGCATGCATGATTCCCCTTGATTCTGACGCAAAACCTGCTTGATTGGGAAAATGATCTCTGGAATTTGATTCTGTAATTGGTAAAGCATCCATATCAACACGAATAGCAACACGAGGCCCTTCTCCACAGTTTAAGATACCAGCAACAGCCGTAGAATTATTAGCAAATGCTTGCATTTTTTCGGGACCAAATATTTTCTCAGCCTTTTCGAAGGCAAGTTGATTATCTTGCTCAGCAGGTAAACCCATTAGATTATCAACCTGCATGACCTCATGTCCTCTCTTCACTTCAAAACCTAAATTCAATAACTCTTCAGCAATAAAAGCGGCAGTGGAATATTCCAGCCAGCCTAATTCTGGATTCGCATGAAAATGTCTTCGGTATGCTATAATTTTTTGCTCTATAGAATGATTTATTTCCATATCCACTTGGAGGTTTTACCTTGTTGAAACTAAATACAAAGTAAAATAATCTCCCTTGATAATTAGTCTCAACTTCCATATAAATCGAATTTAGAAATCAAATCTAAAATATAGAGATTAAAGCTTATTCTAACGAAATATTGTAAACACCCTTAAGCAGTACATTACCCAAATCGTTCTCTTCTAAAATTTCTGTATAGCCTTTTGATATGGAGCCAATCTTCACTTTTTTTTTACGAAACGAATAATTTTTCTTATCGCTATTATCAACAACTAAGACAAAGTGTTCGTTGCCCGACTTGGTAATAGCATCGCTAGGCAAAGCGCTGGCATCTTTCTCATTGGTCGTGATCTTAGCTTGAATATAGGAGCCATGGATTAATTTGGCTTTGATACGATTCTCTATTGAAGCCAAACAAAGAATACTTTTCGAATCCGCATCTACCCCCTTGCCTATAGAAATCAATTTTGCATGATGGCTCATTTCTGTACCGCCTATGCTTTTAAAATGGATCGTCTGTCCAAGCTGTAATTGATTTACATCTTTTTCGAATATTGCTATTTCAAGCTGAAGTTGATTGATATCCACTTGTTCTATCAAACTTTGGTTCTGTTCTATAAATTGCCCAAGCATCAGACTCTGTTTGATAATATAACCACTGACAGGTGCTTTAAGTGGTAAGCTTGAGTATAAGTCTCCAGCCCTAATTCTCGAAATATCCAATTGCAACATATTGATTTTTAAGATCAGAGTCTGCAAGCTTGCAAGCATGCTCTTAAAATCACTCTCTATATTTAGAAATTCTTTTTCAGCCGTAATCTTCTCTTTAAACAAAGAAGAGGCTCTGTCATAATCGGTCTTTACCACTTTTAACCTGGCCTCAGTTTCAATGAAATCCTGTTGAAGATCTAGCAGCTCATTGGAATTGATTTCACAAATAATTTGTCCCTTCTTCACATAGTCTCCAGGTTTAAATTTAATCGATTTGATAATTCCCGACATAGGCGTACTAATTATAGCACATCCTTCAGGTGCCGCTCTAACAAAACCAGTACAATCAATTTCATCTTCAAAACAATGCGGGCTGATCGTTCCAATTTCCATCTTATTGAAATTGAACTGCTCTTGACTGATGGTAATAAGGTTAGAGGTTTCCTGTACAATCACATCATGCTGAGTCGTTTTATTCTGACAAGCTAAAAGAGATAATACAAGAAGGATAAGAATAGTAATCTGATTCTCTTTCATGATGATTCTGAGTTATATATTTAAATAATTCGATTCCAAAGTCAATTGATATACGCTTATTTCGTTATCGTTTTCATATTTTATTTGCAGCCTATTGTCTGTTTAAAATTATTGCTCATCTACAAAGGTAGCATAGAGACCATCAGTAAAACGAGCCCCGTTATGATAGTATTCTTTCTGATCAATCGGAAAGGACGCCACTTAAAACCTCTTACATTATAAAATATCTCAAAAAGTAAAGGAAGGGCAATCATGGTGAGCATGGTTGACGTGATTAATCCTCCAATTACAACAGTAGCCAGCGGACGCTGTACTTCAGCACCTGCTCCTGTTGAAATAGCCATTGGAAGAAAGCCCATGGCAGCAGCTGCTGCTGTTAGCATCACAGGTCGCAAACGATCCTTTGTGCCTTGCAGAATCAGTTCTCGCATATCCATTCCTCCCTTTTCTTGCAAATCCTTTAAATGCTCTATCAAGACAATACCATTGAGTACTGCAATACCAAAAAGGGCTATAAAACCGATACCAGCCGATACACTAAATGGCATACCTCTGATCCAAAGGAAAAGAACGCCTCCTACTGTTGACAAAGGCACTGCAGTAAAAATCATGATAGCATCCTTTAGGGATTTAAAGGCAAAATGTAAAAAGATAAAGATGAGTAGTAAGGCCAAAGGAACGGCAAACATCAGACGTTTACTTGCATTCTGAAGGTTCTCGAATTGCCCACCATAAACGATATAATTACCCGGCTTAAGGGAAATATGGCCATCTATTTTAGATTGAATATCTTCGACGACTGATTGTAGGTCTCTATTACGAACATTAACACTCACCACCACACGACGATGGGTATTTTCACGTGAAATTTTTGCTGGTCCCTCAGAGAATCTAATCTCAGCAAGCTGCAACAATGGGATTTGACTCCCATTAGGCAAAGGAATCATAAGATTTTGGATGTTATCGATATCCATTCGGTTTCGTTTCTGCAGCCGAACAACCAAATCGAAACGTTTTTCTCCTTCGAACACACTGCCCGAACTCTCACCCCCAAAGGCCATAGATAAATAAGTGTTCAAAGTTTCCATATTCAAACCATACTGGGCTATTTTGTTTCTGTGATAACGTACACTCATTTGAGGCAAGCCCTCAGTCTTTTCGAGAATAACATCCGCAGCACCAGGCACATCTTCGATCAACTTTTTTATCTCCGTGGCCTTTTCATTCAGATAAGTTAAATCTTCTCCAAATACTTTAATGGCGATATCGGCACGAACACCCGTTATCAATTCGTTGAAACGCATCTCGATGGGTTGGGTAAATTCATATTCAATTCCAGTAATCACCGAAAGGGCTTCCTTAAACTTGTCAGCCAAATCTTCCTTGCTTTTAGCCGATGTCCATTCGCTACGCACTTTCATTTTAATAATCATATCGATCTCTTCCATCGACATTGGATCGGTAGGCACTTCAGCAGCACCAATGCGACAAACGATTTGATCAATCTCAGGAAATTTATCCAACAATATTTTTTCCATCTGAGTCGTCATTTCAACTGTCTTCGAAAGAGAAGTTCCTGTTTTTAGAACAGGCTGAATAACAAAATCACCCTCATCGAGAGTCGGAACAAATTCTCCCCCCATTCGAGTGAAAAGAAATCCCGTCATCACAAACCCAATAAGAGCAGCACCCAAAACCAGTCTTTTATGTCCACAAGACCATCTCATTACAGGCGTGTACGATCGGTAAGTAAGATTCATGATTTTTTGCGAAATACCATTCACATTTTGCTTTGCAGGTTTCATAAATAAAGAAGCAGCTACCGGAAGCCAGGTCAAACCCAATATCATAGCACCAATGATGGCAAAACTAAAGGATAAGGCCATGGGCTGAAACATTTTACCCTCAACACCACGAAGTGAGAGAATAGGTATGAAAACAATGAGAATAATGATCTGCCCAAATATGGCTGAATTCATCATTTTTGAAGCACCTGAGAAAGTAACCTTATCAATTAATAGTTGTCTTTCTTCAGGTTTACTCTTATCGAAAACTGCCTGCTGCGTGTTTATGCGTATGGCAATATATTCCACAATAATCACAGCCCCGTCGATAATAATACCAAAATCGAGTGCTCCCAAACTCATCAGATTCGCATCGATTCCGAAAATATACATCAGAGATAGAGTAAAAAGAAGAGCCAAGGGTATCATAGAGGCAATCACCAATGCCGATCGTATATTCCCCAACAAGAGAATCACAATTAATATAACAATCAGGCAACCCAGAACCAAATTCTCTACAATGGTAAAGGTGGTTTTTCCAATAAGTTCAGAACGTTCTAAAATAGGATTTATAAAAACACCTTCGGGTAAGCTTTCTTGAACTTCAGCAACTCGCTCTTTCACCTCTTTGATAACCACTTTAGAATTGGCATCTTTCAACATCATAATTTGTCCAAGTACTTTTTCACCCTGTCCATTGGCCGTGATGGCTCCAAAACGATTGGCATATCCATAATGAACTTTGGCCACATCCTTTATCAAAATTGGAATGCCTGCATTGTTTTTCACAACAATCTCTTCTATATCGCTTATGGATTTTACCTGACCGTCCCCACGAATGAAATAGCTCTGATTGGTTTTTTCAATATATGCTCCACCCGAAATACTATTATTGGATTTGAGAGCATTGAAAACAGACATAAGCGTTAAATCCATACTTCTAAGACGAATTGGATCAATAGCGACCTCATATTGTTTCAGAAAACCACCCCAACTATTAACCTCAACCACTCCGGGTATTCCCGACAACTGACGCTTAACAATCCAATCTTGAACCGTTCTTAGATCCATGGCCGTGTAACGATCTTCGTAGCCAGGTTTTACATCTAGTATGTACTGATATATTTCGCCAAGGCCCGTTGTAATAGGTCCCATTTCAGGCGTTCCAAATCCTTCGGGTATATTAGCAGAGGCTGTTTTAATCTTTTCAGCGATCAACTGCCGTGGCAAATAGGTTCCAATCTCATCATTAAAGACAATAGTAACGACCGATAAGCCAAATTTAGAGATGGAGCGGATTTCCTCAACCCCTGGAAGGTTTGCCATCTCCAGCTCGACAGGAGCTGTAATGAATTGCTCAATTTCCTGAGTAGATAGATTACCCGATGTGGTTATGACCTGGACTTGATTATTAGTAATATCGGGGACGGCACCAATAGGAATTTTCAGAATGGAATAGACTCCAAACAAGGCAATAGAAAGAGTGAAGAGAATTACAATTAACTTATTTTTAATGCTAAAATCGATGATTCTTTCTAACATGAGCTTGAAGACTTAAGATCTGTAAATCGTAACGCATTGTTTTTAACTCTTGTTTGAAAAAGCTATTCATAGACAGATAATTCATTCCCCACAATACATCTCAACTTATATCTATCAAATAGACATGCAATCAAACTAATTCATTCTAATAAGACACATAAAAACCCTCTATAAATCTGACTTAAAGGAAACTTATATTGAAAACTAGAAAGTTGACTCTCAAATTTATACAATTCGGAAATGTTAAGCTAATTTCTATAGATTTATTTAATATAAAAAAGGCGCAGCCTTGCGACTGCACCTTAAAATATTTATATGTAATACTTAAATAAAATTTTCTTATCAGCTCAACTTTCTACTAAATGATTAAAATATTTAGAGATTAAAGACATCAGTTTATCTTTAAAAATTGGCTTGGTAATATAGTCGTTACAACCAACCTCTATAGATTTATCTCTATCACCTAGGAGACTATATGCTGTTTGAGCAATAATAATAACATCTTCATTCACACGTCGTATTTGACGTGTAGCCTCATAACCATCCAGCTCTGGCATCTTTATATCCATCAAAATTAAATCAATATCCTGATTTTCATGATAAAGCCTAACAGCTTCGTCCCCATTATTTGCTAGAATGATTTGTCTACTTATTGGCTCTAATAGCAATTCAATAAAATTCATTGATATTTTATCATCTTCAACAATTAAGATCTTTAATTTCATCTCATTTTCGTTTAATTCGTAATTTATGAGCTCAGACCCATCACCTTCCTCAATTTCAGTATTACAAGGTAAGGTAAAATAAAATTTAGACCCAATATTAGGTTTGCTTTTTAACCAAATTTTTCCTCCCAGCATATTCACATAAGCCTTTGAAATAGACAAACCTAAACCTGCTCCCTCAAAAGACCTCTTATCTCCTATATCTGCCTGTATAAAACGATCGAAAATAGCTTTCTGTCTTTCTTCATGTATGCCGATACCAGTATCCTTCACATAAAACTCTAAAAAATCACCTTTTTTATCTACACCAATTTCAATACTACCCTCATCACAAAACTTAATGGCATTCTTCACCAAATTTTTAAGTATAGCATAAAGTTTTTCTCTATCAGTCCGTATGATTGATTCATTTCTAGGCAATAGATTGGCTATATATAGTTTAATATTTTTATTATTCGCCTCTGCTTGAAAAACATTAAAAACAGATTCAACTCGTTCGTTTATATTTGTCTCCGAAACCATTATCTTCATATGCCCAGACTCTACTTTCGATATTTCTATCAGATCATCCATAATATTCAGCATACGTGCTCCACTTTGCTCTATAAGTTCAATATACAGATTATGATCAAGTTCATCAAAAGCAGGCTGCTTTAGAAGATCAGCAAAGCCGAGTATTCCATTCATTGGCGTACGTATTTCGTGACTTATATTAGCCAAAAAAGCAGATTTTAAACGCTCACTTTCTTCAGCCTTTTCTTTAGCAATTAGTAATTCCCTTTCAGCATGTTTTCTTTGTGTAATATCTTCATGAGTAATAACCAAATAATTAACCCTTCCGTCATCACCTTTCAGAGGATACATTCTCGATGACAACCAACGTGTTTCAAACAATCCTGAATTAAGGTTTTTAATTTGTATTTCAAATTCTGGAACCCTTACTGAGTGACCTTGAAATGCTTTCTGAACATATTGTAGGTTATCCGACTTTTTAACATCCTCCCCACCTTTAATATTAAATTTATTTAGAGTTTCACTTGAGGGCACTCCCCAAAAATTATTGTGAGCTTTATTGACGTATCTTTGGATACCATCCTCAGAATAGATCTCAATAACATAAGGAGATTCTTGCATTAACAATGACAATCGTTTTTCACTTTTCCTTAACTTCCATTCGGCGCGTTCTCTTTTCTCAATCTCATTGGATTGGATCAAAACTTTACCCAAATGATGCACTACATTTTGGAGTTCTTTTATAAAGAAATCATCAAAAGCTTTCTTTCTTCCCAATATGAATAAACCATATCCATTTAGGCTTAGCCCATAATAATAAAGATTATTATAGATAAATTGAGGGCACTTCTGTCTATTGTCGGGATCTAAAGAAGAAAAGTACATTTTAACGCTAGCCCAATCATCAGATTTTCCTGCTGCAAAAGGCATAACCATTAATTCCTTGATCGTTTCATTCTCATCCTTTTTTAGAACTCCAGCTAAAAAACAATTGAGTTTCCTTAAATACAAAGGCATGCTCTTGTTTAAAATTAAATGTTCATTCTTCTCAAGGCTGACACTAAAGACAAGTTCTAATAAGATTTCTGCTTGTAAACATTTTTCTACCATAACCCTAAAACTATAGTTTTGTTATAAATCTCTAGAAATGAATCCCCTTCATTGGCAATTTCTCCAATGGTGAGAACACCTGACACATGCTTATTTTTCGCAACTGTTTCTAACTCTTTTGTATAAAATTCTTTCATAAATAGAACCCGAGAAATACAATCAATACAAAAAAGAGAATCCTGATCCATATTCTCATCTGATTTAGATAAAGCAAGCGTTTTAGCTTTTGATGCTCCCCTTATTAACGATTCAATATCGCCGTGCAATACCTTAACGTATTCGCCTTCCTGAATAGCATCTACAAAATGGAGGCCTTGTGGACATAACTTAAAAGGATCTCGCACAACCATTTCAGCATCTAATTTCTCAATCCCCAAAGGATATGACTGAGCAAGTTCAGAAAAATTATCAGAGGTCAAGTTCATGCCCGAATGTTCTTCTACAACTTCTTTATAGACTTCAAAGGCTGGTCTCCAATTGATAGATGTCACAATATTTCTCTTCGTTTCAGTAACTTTCAACACGCCTGAAAACGAATGCCAACCGTGAGCCACTCCTAAGCTCATGGATTTATTTCCCCAACCTATAACCGATGAATTTGAATGTACTCCTTGATTATTAATGATACAAGGCATGCTTTCGAGACTTAAAGATCCCGCTCCACCACCAATATAGCTGGTGTTCATTCCAAAGAAATTGAACAAGGCCTGCATAAAACTTTCTTTATTTTGACTCAGAGCATCAACAAATACAAATAATGAACTAAGTGGATCCATTGATTTGCCCTGGATTTTTTCTAGCTGGTTCAAAAACTCATCAGGACCTTCTGATAGATCGAACAGCTGAGAGCGTAATTCGAAAGGAAGAGGAATTAATAAAACCCCTGATTTCTTCCGTTCTCCATCAAAAATTAATTCGGGAAATATCCCACCCATCAGTGGTTTCTTAATTGTTTTTAAAAATGGAATTAACAGCTTCTCCGAAAAACGATCATCATCTGCCATCAGAAACAAAATAGATTTTGTTTCGTCTTCAAGATCTAACCGAGTGAGATGATTTTCAAGAGAATTTATATCCTTAGCTTGAATGTAAAATGATCTCATATTACTTATGATATTATTGAATTGTCTTTTTATTGATCAAAATCAATTAACAATAAATTTAACCATAAATATTGACTAATAAAAAAATAGAATTTATATTATGAAGAAAAACAAATAATTGTCAGTTAGAAACAAAATTATCTTGGGCAAAAACCTTTTAGATACCAAATCTATAAATCAGTCTAGCGAAACGGATTATACCTATGCATCGTCGACCTACTATGTGAAGCCTCGCTACTTCTTATTCACAGTAAAGTACAACCTCTAAATAACTCAAGCAAAAAAGCACTTCTATTCATTTGAACAGAAGTGCATTTTTATATTCTATATTGATCTATTATTTATGGAGTTGCAACAAGAATGTGGACACTACGTTAAGTCATGCCGCCTTCTTTTGATTATTTTAGAGCCTTCCATATTCTAAAGGCAATAGAAAATTTAAAGAAGAATGCCTTCTACATGTATTGTACCATGTTTCTATATACTCAAAAATTTAAAATAATGAGTAAATAATTTATGCCTCATATGAAACACCAATCGGTATTAGTTCGCATCTTTCAGGTTAACCAAACCTAACTTTTCAACCAATTTACCAATCGTTAGACCTTGAATAATAATGGAAAACAGGGCTACCGAATACATCAAGAAAACAAATAAGTCACCAAAATGTTCAGGTGGAATTGATAAAGCCAGAGCGATACCTAAAGCACCTCTTAAGCCTCCCCATGTTAGCATGAGTATGGTTTTTCGGTTAACTTTTTTATTGGAATGTTTGATCAACTGAAAAGGTATTAGAACCGAAATATACCTTGAGATTAAAACAACTACTATTGTGATAATTGCAAAAGGGATATGGACAACATCGGGGTTTATGATGGTTATAAAGAATCCCAGAAGCACAAAGAGTACACCATTTAAAATCTCATCTAAAACATCCCAGAATGTGACCAATTGTATCAAGCTTTTTTTCGAATATTCTTTGCTGTGTATCTTTTGACCCAGATACAAGCCTGCAGCCACCATTGCTAATGCTGGAGAAACATGGATATTTTCGGCTAAAGCATAGCCTCCTGCTGCCATCACAATTGTAAGCATAACATGTGCCTTGGCATTAGCCTCAGTTCTTTTAAGTATCTGAAAACCTGAGAAACCTATTAACAGACCAAAGCAAATACCTCCAAGTGCTTCTCTGAAAAACAGAAACAGGACTTCGTCGATATGTATATTCTGATACCCCTGGTTGATAACCTGTAAAATGACAACAAAAAGAACCATGCCTACCCCATCGTTAAAAAGAGATTCGCCTTCGATATTCATTTGTAAATCTTTCCTAACACTGTAGTTTTTTAAAATACTAAGAACAGCTATAGGATCAGTTGGCGATATTAAAGCGCCAAACAAAAGGGAATAGATAAAAGGAATGTTTAATGAAAACAAATGAGCCACATAATAGGTCAGCGTTCCCACAAGAAAAGTAGATATTAATGTACCGAATATGGCGAAAACAAAGACCGCTTTTCTTTGCTTCTGTAATTCTTGAATATTAATATGCATGGCTCCTGCAAAGAGCAAAAAACTAAGAATAATCTCCAACAGAAATTCTCTAAAATGAATGTCTCTTTCGAAAGTCGGAATAAACTGGTAAACTGAAGGCGCAAATTCTTTTAATAAGAGAATAAACACAGACATGATGAGTGCTAAAACCATCATACCAATGGTGGGACTAAACTTCAGGTATTTTGAATTTACAAGACTAAAAAGAGCAGCAAAAGCCAGAACGATTACAAAAGAATCAAACATTTTAATTTTTAATATTAGTTATGTGTCAGAATCCAAGACTTGGATTCAGGTAATAAATGCATGTCATTATTCAGCTTTTTAGAGAAAGCTGAGATTAATAGGGTATTAAATGATTTTCCTAGTGTAGGGAAGCCTTATTGCTTGGCAAGAATAATAAGAGAATGGGACCCTCCATTTTCCTTAAGGCTATCAAATGGTCTAAGTCAATTGTAAATTAAACAGCTTATTAACGATTTAAAGTGGTGTTTAAATCAAGTTTGCCCTTACATATTAATATAGATCTCTTAATCGGCCGCGAATTTATGAAAAACAAGATGCTAAACAAAAAAAATAGCCGCTTGTTTATCAACAAGGATGAAATTGATAAAACTTGTAAGAATAATCCCAACTAGCAATGAGCTAATTGGGATTATTTATTGATCAAATAATTGTATTAATTTATGACAAACTGCTCATTGATTTTTATTTTATCAATTCTGCTAAAAAGGTACGAACCGCACTCACGGACTCAACCTTATACTTAGCTGCAGTGTGTGTTAAGCCAACCTTAATAGTATGAGCTGATTCAGGTAATTCTTTAAACATGTATTCATCTGTCCAATCATCCCCCACTGCAAAAATAAAGTCGAAGTTCTTATTCTTAAGGAATTGTAAAGCAGAAATCCCCTTGTTTATACCACCAGTCTTCACCTCTATCACTTTATTCCCTTCCAATATTTCCAGATTATGATTGGCTATCATGGTCGTTAATTCATCCTTCAACTCATTGGCCCTTAAATCAGCTTGTTCTGGTTCGGCTTTTCTAAAATGCCACACTAAGGAATAGTTCTTTTCTTCTATAAAAGTACCTGGTGTTCTATCAACAAAAGTTTCAAGTATGGGTTGAATACTAGATTTCCATGTATCCGTAGCATTCGAAAGCATTTTCCATTCTCTATCTACCTTTTTACTCCAAACCCCGTGTTCCACAATTAAATTGATTTTATGCCCTTCAAACCATGTTTCAAGACTAGCTCTATCGCGCCCACTTATAATAGTAATCACATTGCGAGGATCTTCTTCTAATTTATATAGCAGTTGATGTAATTCTTCATTGGGGCTAGCATCATTGGGGTTCTTTTTAAAACCAGTTAGTGTACCATCATAGTCCAAAAAGATGGCTCGCATTTTTGAATTTTGATAATCGGATCGGATCTTATCCATTATAATAGCATTAACTCGCTTAGCATGCATCGAAGTTTGAATTTGTTCTACTTTCGATAGTGATTTCACAAATTCACTAGACCATTTGAAAACATCATAACGCTTAATCCGATCTTGAAGAAAAATCATACGTTCACGCTGCTCATCCAAAGGCATAGTCAAGGCTTGATTTATGCTATCAGCAATTTCTTTGATATTATTCGGATTAATGATCAAGGCCTCTCCCATTTCTTTAGACACACCAGCCATTTCACTGAGGATTATAACCCCTGTACGATTGGTTCTGGATGCCACATATTCCTTCGCAACCAAATTCATTCCATCGCGCACTGGTGTAACTAAACAAACATCACAAGAGCTGTATAATTCAATTAGGCTCTCAAAAGGCATTGATCTATAAAAATACCAAACGGGTGTGTAATTGATATTTCCAAATTGTCCATTAACGTTCCCAACTAACTCTTCAACTTCCCTTTTGAGATTGATATAATGCTCTACCGTTCCACGAGAAGGTACAGCAAGCATAATTAGGGTTACTTTTCCAACAAATTCAGGGTACTCTTCTAAAAACTTTGCAAAGGCTCTTAATCTATTCGGTATTCCTTTCGAATAGTCCAACCGATCTATAGAAAGAATTAGTTTTCGATCTGGAGAAAGCAAAAAGTACTTTTCTAATTCACGATGTAAATCAGATTTCTCTTGAAGTGGTTTTTGAAGGATTCCTGTTGCTGCAGTCTTAAATTTGTCATAATCAATCCCCATAGGAAAAGCATCGACGATGACAATTCTATCTTCTATTTGAATCTGATTGAAAGAAATATCATAACCCATTAATCGACGAACAGAACTAAAAAAGTGACGTTGATAGTCGTAAGTATGAAAACCAATTAAGTCAGCTCCTAATATGCCTTGAATCAATTCTTTTCGCCACGGCAGAATTCGAAAAACCTCAAAGGATGGAAAAGGAATATGCAGGAAGAAACCTATCGTCACGCCGGGTTTCTTCGATTTGATCATTTCAGGCACCAACAACAACTGGTAATCATGTATCCAAATGGTATCGCCTTCCTCCAAAGTTTCAAGTGCCTTATCGGCGAATTTCTGATTCACACTCACAAATGCCTCCCAAAGCTCAGGATCGTAATCGATATATTGAGCAAAGTAGTGGAATAAAGGCCAAATCGTACGGTTACTAAAGCCATCGTAATACAAATCGATCTCTTTTTTCGAAAGATGCACCGATACACAATCTTCCTTTTCTAACGCCTTGTCTATCCTACCAGACAGTTTTTGATCTATGTCATCACTAGGCAAGCCTGGCCAGCCTATCCACTTCCCTTTATACGCTTTATAAACCGATCGCATACCCGTAGCAAGACCTCCTACACTGGGAATAAGTTCTATTTGATCATCATTTAAGTTGATGCTAACTGGAAGCCTGTTGGAAACAATGTGTATTCTATTCATAAGATCAAGAGTAATATTCTGCTAGCAAATCATTCGAAAGTCGTGAAAATTAGCTATTTTCAGAATTGTTATGTGAATATACACTAAAGTAATCTTTTTTTATGAAAAATTTAAATTACGGCGTGGTTGGAAATTGTCGGTCGGCAGCACTGATATCGGAAAATGGTTCTTTAGATTGGTTATGCTTACCTCAATTCGATTCCTCTTCTGCTTTTGCTAAAATTCTGGATAAGGATAAAGGAGGTAGCTTTGAGGTTATTCCTGAAAAATTAATTCGCAGTGTTCAATATTATAAAAAAAACACCAACATTCTGCATACACGTTTCGTTTGCAAGGATGGTACTTTTGAACTTGTGGATTTTATGCCTCGGTATATCACAGAAAACAATGATTATTATTCGCCACCTGATCTTGTTCGATATTTTAAACACATAAAAGGAAAACCAACTTTCCGTATTCACTACAACCCAAAGTTGGATTATGCACGTAATCACACAAAAAACAAGCATGCTCAGGTTGGTTTTATTAAATCATATACAACTAGTGGAACTTACGATTCACTTTATTTATATACGAGTTTTAACTGCGACTCTATTTTAAATCAAGATATTATTCGCTTAGAAAAACATGAATTTTGTCTTATCTCCTATAATCAGAAACTCTTAAAACAAACGGATGAGAGAATTTATCTGATTCTGCAAAGGACAAAAACCTATTGGCTAAATTGGTCAGAAAAAACAAAGATCCACCCTAAATATAAGGATGAGATCAATCGGTCTGCTTTGGTTTTAAAATTACTTAACTATCAAAAATCGGGTGCCGTATTGGCTGCAATAACCACCTCTTTACCTGAGACCATTGGTGAGGTTCGTAATTGGGATTATCGTTTTTGTTGGATTCGGGATGGCTCTATGGTTGTGAAAATTCTCACCCAATTGGGACATTATAAAGTGGCCAAACGCTACCTGGATTTCATTATGGATATTATTCCTGAGAAAAAGGAAAAGGTACAGATTATGTATGGTATCAATGGCGAAAAGAAACTTTCAGAATACGTATTAGATCATCTTGCAGGCTATGAAGGATCGAAACCTGTTCGGGTTGGGAACGCCGCCTACAAGCAAAAACAGAACGATATTTATGGGATCCTGTTGGACTTGATTCATCAGCAATTTGAATTATTTGAAAATTCATTAGAGCATACCGAAGAACTTTGCACCATTGTTCGAAGTATCGTGAATGTGGTCGATGAAAATTGGCGCAAACCTGATAGAGGCATCTGGGAAATTCGCGGTAAGAGTCTGCATTTCACTTTTAGTAAGGTGATGTGCTGGGTGGCTTTCGACCGTGCCGTAAAAATCTCCAGACTCCTCAAGAGTGACTACTATGTAAACAAGTGGACTCCCTATCGCGATGCGGTGAAAGAAGATATCATGAAAAATGCCTGGAGTGAAAAGAAACAAGCTTTTACCCAGCATTATGGCTCTGATGATTTGGATGCTTCGGTTTTATTAATGGAAAATTATGGTTTTATTAAGGCGACTGATGAAAAATACATCTCTACAGTTCTCACCATCCAGAAGGAATTAGAGCACGATGGCTTAATGTATCGCTATAAAAATCAGGATGATTTTGGAACGCCCAAGTCAGCCTTTACCATTTGTTCGTTTTGGCTAATAAATAGCCTATTCAAGATTGGAAGAAAAAAGGAAGCCAAAGAAAAATTTGATATCCTTATGAGCTATTCTAACCACTTGGGTTTGTTTGCTGAAGATATCGATTTTGAAACAAAACGCATGCTGGGTAACTTCCCTCAGGCCTATTCCCACTTGGCTATTATCGAAACTGCAATTAATTTCTCTGAAGATGAAGACGAGAAACCAGAAGGACTAATTGAGCAGCTTAATCTATAAATCGATTTTCGTATAACTGACAACTGACTAACCAGCGCCCATAATGAATAAGGGGCCTGGTTTAACTATTCTATGAATTATTAACTTAAAATCATACATTTGCATTACAACAAAATCGAGCACCTTAAAACTCCCAAACACGTCTAATCACCTATCATGCATTTACCCATCACAAATCAAGATTCTTTTATAAGGGAGTTTAAATTTCAAACCTCACGAAGCAGTGGACCGGGTGGCCAGCATGTGAATAAGGTTAGTTCAAGAGTTGAATTACGTTTTAATGTACAGGAATCTCAACTGCTTAGCGATGATGATAAGGGAGTCCTCTATAATAAACTCGCGACACGAATCAGTCAGGATGGCATCTTGAGTATCGTCGTTCAGGCAGATCGCTCTCAGTTGAAGAATAAGCAATCAGCTATTGAGAAATTCTTCGACCTGCTAACACAAGCTTTTACACCTGTGAAAAAGCGCAGACCAACAAAACCAAGCCGTAGAGCTCGCGAAAGACGCTTACAAGCTAAACGATTGGGTTCTGAAAAGAAGACACGCAGACGATCCTCAGATTGGGATGAGTAAGAAAATGTCTTTGCGAGGTCGAG
>NZ_JBFFKR010000043.1:0-19084 GCF_041555295.1 Ancylomarina sp.
ATCAGTGGCAATCACATCCAAACGATCGTCAAGTAAGGCTTCCCAAATTTTATTTTGATCATCCGCAGTTTTAATGGCCGGATTCCAACGGATTCTTGCTTTTCTACTCGCGTAATCAGTATCGTTAAAACGAAGGTGATGAACACAAACTTCAGCAGTGATTCGTTTTTCTTTTGCAGGTAGCTTGTTGTCGAACAAATCCATTTCCATTCCACTCGAAAGGTGAAGGATATGCAGACGGGTATTGTATTTTTTAGCTAACTCAATGGCTTTTGAAGACGATTTATAACAAGCTTCTGCTGATCGAATTTCACCATGATAATCCATTGGGATATCATCACCATATTTTGCACGATAAGTCTCCAGATTAGCGTCAATCATAGGCGAATCTTCACAGTGCGTTGCGATAAGAAGAGGAGCTTTCTCGAAAATCTGCGATAGGGTATCTATATCGTCAACCAGCATATTACCCGTTGATGAACCCATAAATATTTTAATACCGCAAACATTCTTAGGATTGGTTTTGATCACTTCTTCCAAATTGGTGTTTGAAGCACCCATATAAAATGAGTAGTTTGCCAACGATTTCTCCGCTCCAAGCTTGTATCGTTCTTCAAGCAATTCCTGTGTTAAAGTTTGAGGTTTTACATTGGGCATATCCATAAACGAAGTCGTTCCTCCAGCTACGGCTGCTCTCGATTCGGTAAATAAATCACCCTTTTGAGGCATTCCAGGATCGCGGAAATG
Organism: Ancylomarina sp.; assembly: GCF_041555295.1. Taxonomy (NCBI): domain Bacteria; kingdom Pseudomonadati; phylum Bacteroidota; class Bacteroidia; order Marinilabiliales; family Marinifilaceae; genus Ancylomarina; species Ancylomarina sp. The sequence goes on from NZ_JBFFKR010000043.1 coordinate 748, forward strand.
TACTTGGTCATCGATGACACCAGGAATCAATAATTTCCCAAATGCATCAATAACTTCCCAATCTTCTTTAATGTTTTTAGGCCATCCTGTGTAAATTTCATCAATAAGGCCATCCTTAATTAATACACTCCCTATAAATTGTTTGCCTTCATTTATAATTAAGGCATTTTTAATTAGTAGACTTATCATTTTGGTTGTTTATAGTGTCAGAATTATAATACGCAAATTAATAATTTTCGAAGTGAAAATCACTATTAATCGGTTTTAATGAGCATTTGAATTTTTCAAAATCTTGGATACGAAAAGCACTTCTTCAATAAATTATTATGAAGAAGTGTCTGTGTTTGTTAAAACCAATACTTGGGAATTAAGATCTTTTGTACTTTCTAAAGTAACTTCGGAGTTTCATTTTAACAACACCCCAAACAGCCTCATTAAAAATACCACCACTCATTTTCGAAGTGCCTTCAGTTCTATCGGTAAAGATGATAGGTACTTCAATAATATTAAAGCCGTATTTCCATGCTGTAAATTTCATCTCAATTTGGAAAGCATAACCAATAAAGCGAATTTGATCAAGCTCGATAGTTTCAAGAACTTTTCTTGTATAGCAAATGAAACCTGCAGTTGCATCGTGAACTTTCATTCCAGTCACAAATTTTACATATTTTGATGCAAAGTATGACATTAGAACTCGTCCCATTGGCCAGTTTACTACGTTTACACCAGAAACGTAGCGCGATCCAATTGCTAAATCTCCACCTTTGTTTGCACAGGCATCATGAAGGCGGATAAGATCTTCAGGGTTATGAGAGAAATCAGCATCCATCTCAAATATATAGTTGTAATGGCGAGCTAAACACCATCTGAAACCATCAATATAAGCTGTACCAAGTCCTAGTTTTCCTTTACGCTCTAGAATATGAAGTTGAGAGAATTTTTTCTGTAAATTCTTAACGATATTGGCCGTTCCATCAGGAGAATTATCTTCTACAATTAAGATATCAAATTCAATATCAAGAGAGACAACCTTTCTGATTATGGCTTCAATGTTTTCTTTCTCGTTGTAGGTTGGGATTATAACAATGCGATCAGTCACTAATAAAGAATTTAGAGTTGAAATATATTATTAAGTCACGAATATAGCACTTCTGAATGATATGCTGCCTTATGCTTAAGTTAAAAAGTTAAAAAAAGAAGTGATCTTAATCTTAGAAGATGTTCTTAAGATTAAAATCAAATTTATTATTCTATTGTGAAATCTAATCAATTAGATATATATTTGCATCGAAGCAAGGCGTTAAGTCAGCTTCAACATATTTATTGTTTCTTCAGGGCAGGGTGAAATTCCCGACCGGCGGTGATAGTCCGCGAATCGAAAGATTGAACTGGTGTGATTCCAGTACCGACAGTACAGTCTGGATGGAAGAAGAAAACAAGCATCCAATTTGATTGATGTTTCCATTGGGAGTATTCCCATTGGTCGATGATATTATTAAGCCCTGAATAGTTATGCTATTCGGGGCTTTTTTATTTTTTTGCTTAAAGCAGATATTATTTTGAGAACAGATCAGGATTATAAATACATGCAGTTAGCCTATAATTTGGCTAAAAAAGGATGTGGGGGCGTAAACCCAAATCCTTTGGTTGGAGCTGTTATTGTAAAAGATGATAGAATTATAGGTGAAGGTTACCACGAAATTTTTGGTGGACCACACGCCGAGGTGAATGCCTTTCGATCTGCTAAGGAATTGGTAGAAGGAGCGACTATATATGTTACATTAGAACCTTGTTCTCATTATGGCAAAACACCACCTTGTGCTCAGGCAATTGTTGATAATAAGATTGCTCGTGTGGTGATTGGAATGTTGGATCCCAATCCTCTTGTTTCTGGTCGAGGAGTAAAGTTATTGCAAGAGCATGGTATTGATGTTGAGTCTGACTTTTTAAGTGCAGAATTATCTCAGATGAATCGTGTGTTTCTAAAGTTTATTCAAAGCAAGAAACCGTATGTTGTGATGAAAACAGCGATGACTCTTGATGGGAAAATTGCTTCACGAACAGGTGATTCGCGTTGGGTATCCAATGAGCAATCGCGAGCAAAAGTACATGAGCTTAGAAACGAGTTGATGGGAATTATGGTTGGTGTGGATACGGTAATTGCTGATGATCCAATTCTAACGACTCGATTGACAGGGAATAAAAAAGGAAGAAATCCGATTCGAATTGTTGTCGATAGTCATGCTAGAATTCCTTTGGATTCGAAAATATTGAATACAACTGTCGAAGCAAAAACAATAGTTGCAGTAACATCAGCAGCTGATCAAAATAAGGTAGATGAGATTAATGCTTTAGGAAATGAAGTATTGATTATTGAAGAGAAGGATGGACGAGTAGATTTAAGTCATTTAATGCAAGTTTTAGGAGAAAAAGGCATTGATGGAATTCTTTTAGAAGGAGGGGCGACACTTAACTATGCCGCTTTGGAAGCTAAAATAGTAGATGAGGTTCATGCCTATATAGCTCCAAAGATTATTGGTGGACAAACTGCAAAAACTCCGGTTGGAGGAGAAGGGATTGAGATGATGAAAGATGCTGTGAATTTGCAAAATATTCGTTTTGAAAATATAGCCGATGATATTTTAGTGATTGGTGTAGTTGTCTATTAAGGTTAAAAAGTAAATACAACAAGAGAATGTTTACAGGACTAGTAGAGGAAATAGGATATATAAAAGCCATGAAAAAGGGCAGCAATTCAATTCGTTTGACTGTTGCTGCAAATAAAATCATGGACGACGTAAAACTAGGCGATAGTATCGCAACCAATGGCATTTGTTTAACGGTTGTTGATTTCGATTCAAAAAGTTTTTCAGCTGATGTGATGCCGGAAACGATGAATCGTTCAAGTTTTCACAAGCAAAAAGAGGGATCTCGGGTAAATCTTGAGAGAGCTCTTCGAGTTGGTGATAGAATGGGAGGTCATATGGTTAGTGGACATATTGATGGTGTCGGAGAAATTGTTTCTCAGACCAAGGATGATAATGCGATCTGGGTCAGTATTTCTGCTCCGAAGAATATTCTTAAGTATGTGATTGAAAAAGGTTCAATTGCTATTGATGGTATCAGCTTGACGGTTGCCTATGTTGATGAGAATCAATTTAAGGTTTCAATCATTCCATTGACTCAGGATGATACAACTCTTATCTCAAAGAAAATTGGAAGCCAAGTAAATTTGGAGTGTGATATGACTGCTAAATACATTGAGAAGTTCATGTTTCATAAAGAGGATGAAAAGAAGGAAAGCAATATCAGTATGGATTTCCTAAAAGAGAATGGCTTTTTTTAAATTAAAAACAATGATCTAGCCTTAAGCTAGTTTCAGATATAATCAAATTACAATACAGCAATATAACTCTATAACAAGATGAAATTTAATACCATTGAAGAAGCGATTGAAGATATCAAAGCCGGGAAAATGATTGTGGTGGTTGATGATGAGGATCGTGAGAATGAAGGTGATTTGTTAATGGCCGCTGAAATGGTGACGCCGGAAGCAATTAATTTTATGGCCCGTCAGGCTGGAGGCTTAATTTGTATGCCTATAATTCAAGAGCGTTTAGATGAGTTGAATATTGATATGATGGTGCAGAAGAATACGGACGCTAAGCAAACTGCTTTTACAGTGAGTATTGATGCTGCCGATTGTACCACAGGTATTTCTGCCCACGAAAGAGCTCACACCATTAAATTGGTTTTTGATCGTAATGCAAAACCTGAGGATTTTACACGTCCAGGACATATATTTCCTTTGGTTGCGCGAAAAAATGGCGTTTTAGTTCGTGCTGGTCACACCGAAGCTGCTGTTGATTTAGCACGTTTGGCTGGTTTGTATCCTGCAGGTGTTATTTGCGAGATTATGAATGAGGATGGTACCATGGCTCGTGTGCCTCAGTTGCGCGAATATATCAAGAAGCACAACTTGAAAATGATCACCATTGCTGATTTAATTGAATATCGTCGTCAGACTGAGTCGATGGTAGAGAAGGTTACAGAAACAGCTATGCCAACTAAGCATGGTGAGTTTAGAGCTCACGGTTATGTGAATAAAATTACTGGAGAACATCATATTGCTCTAGTTAAAGGTGATGTGAAAGTTGGTGATGAAGTATTGGTTCGCGTTCATTCTGAATGTTTAACAGGTGATGCATTTGGTTCTATCCGATGCGATTGTGGTGATCAGCTACAGGAAGCGATGCGACGTATTGAAAAGGAAGGACAAGGTGTTCTATTATATATGAGACAAGAAGGTCGTGGTATTGGACTGATAAACAAATTAAAAGCCTATCAATTGCAGGACGAGGGCATGGATACAGTTGAAGCTAATTTGGCTTTGGGATTCAAGGCTGATTTGCGGGACTATGGTATCGGAGCGGCTATTTTGTCTGACCTGGGCATTAAGAAACTAAGATTGATGACCAATAATCCTCTTAAAATTACTGGACTAAAAGGTTACAATCTTGAAATTGTTGGTCGTGAAGAAATTGAAATGACTTGCCACGAAGAGAATGAATTTTATATGCATACTAAAATGGAAAAGATGGGACATATCTTACATCAGGATGCAAAATGGAATCAAGTAAATAAATAATAAAACAATAGAATTTTAGATACTTGATTGAAGAGTATACGTGCTGTTTTTGTGCGATATTTTAATCGAGATCTTTAATCCAAAATCTCAAAAAAGATGAATATAATTGAAGGAAAGTTAATTGCTGAAGGTTTAAAGTTTGGTATTGTTGCTGGACGATTCAACGAATTTATTGGAGGTAAACTTCTGGAAGGTGCAATTGATGCAATTAAGCGTCATGGTGCTTCTGAAGACGATATTGATGTTGCTTGGGTTCCAGGAGCATTCGAAATTCCATTGATTGCTAAGAAATTGGCCAAATCGGGAAAATATGATGCTGTAATCTGTTTAGGTGCAGTTATCAAAGGTTCTACACCACACTTCGAATATGTTTCAGGTGAAGTAACTAAAGGTGTTGCAAGTGTTTCTTTAGATCTGGAAGTGCCAGTAATATTTGGTGTTTTAACGACTGACAGCATTGAGCAAGCTATTGAGCGTGCAGGAACTAAAGCTGGAAACAAAGGTTTCGAAGCAGCAGTATCTGCTATCGAAATGGCTAATTTATTAAAGCAGCTTTAATAAAAATATTTTTATCTGACTCACAATCACAGAAAAAGAGCACTTGAGAAATCAGGTGCTCTTTTTGTTTGTATTTGATTCTAAACTCTAATTATTCAAATCTGAAATTGAAAAATCTTCCATACTCTCCAAAACTTTATCTGCGATAACAAATCGTTTCAGATTATTGGCTTTTGTGTCAGGAATTGCCACACATTTCATGCTGGCAGCCAATGCAGCAATCACACCATGGAAAGAATCTTCCATAACCAAGCATTCTGACGGAGATACACCTAGCATTTTAGCTGTTGAGATAAAAATCTGTGGATGAGGTTTTCCGTATTCTTCGAATTGAGCGGAATGAACAACTTCAAAATAAGATTCAATCCCGAGTTTCTTTAAAACCGACTTAATAATTCTTAGGTTGGAAGAAGACGCAAGGCCTATTTTATAGTTCTGTTTTTGTAATGATTCCAGAGTTTTTATTACCCCGGGTAAAACAAGGCCTCTTTCTTTTACAAGCTTAATGACACCATCAACAATTTCTACTGCAGTTTCTGCTTGTGTTTTAGATTGATTAGGATATCTGGAGTAAATGATGGCTACAACTTCATCAATTCGTTTTCCCATAAAACTTTCAAAGTCACTTTCATTCAAATTTATACCTCGTTTCGAAAATAAATTTTTCTGGCTTATGCGCCAAAAAGGTTCTGAGTCAATTAATAACCCATCCATATCAAAAATTACAGCCTTAATCATTCTATTTGTGTTGATTCTAATTGTTCGTAAAAATAACACTAAAATTCATGACAAGAGCTTATGTATTTATGATTTGATTATATTGCATAATTTTCATTCATATTCTATCATTTCTAGTTAACTGAGGAATAAATTACACCGTTAATCTATGTTAAAAATAGGTGCTAAATGTTGATGCGGAGTGTAATTTTTTATTTTTGTTTAAATCATTTATACTTCTTATGGATATCGTAGTTGAACATCTGACCAAACGTTACGGACCACAAAAAGCGGTCGATAACATATCTTTCAGGGTAAAGGCAGGAGAAGTTTTAGGCTTTCTCGGGCCTAATGGAGCTGGGAAGACAACGACTATGAAAGTTCTTTCGTGCTTTATATTGCCAGAAGAAGGTGATGTGAAAATAGGAGGCTATTCTATTCGTGAGCATCCCGAAATAATCAAAAAGCATATTGGTTACTTGCCTGAAAACAACCCTTTGTATCAGGATATGAATATTATTGATTTTCTTGAGTTTATTGCTAAAGTGCATGAAATACCTAAGCATTTGATACAAGAACGATTACTTGATATGGTTAAGGTGTGTGGGCTGGAAGGTGAAAAGCATAAGTTGATAAGGGAACTTTCAAAAGGGTATCAGCAAAGAGTTGGTTTGGCTCAAGCTTTAATTCATGATCCCGATATTTTAATTCTTGATGAACCTACTACTGGATTAGATCCCAATCAGATTGTTGAAATTCGTGAATTAATTAAGCGAATTGGAAAAGAGAAAACCGTAATACTGAGCTCACATATTTTAGCTGAGGTTGAAGCCACTTGTGACCGGATTTTGATCATTAATAATGGAAGGGTTGTTGTTGATGGCACCGCAGGGGAATTGAGAAAACAGGCACAAGGGAATGAAATTCTAAAGCTTGGTGTAGCAGGTGGTGATATCAACGATATTTTCGAAAAGATAATGGAAATTGAGAGTGTTGAAACAGTCGATTTTCTTGATTTTGAATGTCAACATTTGGAAGTTCAATCGTACCCCAAGACATCATCGGTGAAGGCAATTTTTGAGACCTGTGTAGCCAATAATTACTACATAACTGAGCTGACACCAGTTGAAACAAAACTAGAGGATATTTTTAGAGAATTAACGACCCATTAGTCTTCTCTATTTTAATAATATTTACAACCTAAACAGAACTTTCAATATGAATCAAATTATACAAATAGCTAGGCGTGAATTAGCAGGTTTTTTCGACTCGCTGATGGGCTATGTTTTAATCATCATGTTTTTAGGTTTTAGTGGATTCTTCACTTGGATTTATGGTGATGATATTTTTTTTATAGGCGAAGCAAACCTAAATATTTTCTTTAAGGTCGCTTATTGGTCACTTTTCTTTTTCATCCCTTCGCTCACCATGAGATCTTTAACTGGAGAATTAAGAGGTGGGACATTAGAATTACTATTAACTAAGCCTATTAGTTATTGGCAACTCATTCTGGGTAAATTCACATCTACTTTTATTCTAATATCAATGGCCTTGGCTCCAAGTATAATCTATTATATCAGCTTGTGGTCTATTGGTTCTGTTGATCATCCGGCAATTATATTAGGCTATATTGGTTTGTTGCTTATGAGTATGAGCTATATTGCTTTGGGCATATTTTGTTCCAGTATAAGTGATAGTCCTATTATTGCGCTTTTGAGTACCTTGTTTATTGGTATTTTCTTTCATCAAATTTTTGAGACAATAGCAAGTTCAAGTTTGGGTATAACAGGGAGTATTTTTAGTGCTTTAAGCATGTTTACACATTTTGAATCGATATCCAGAGGAATATTTGATCTTCAGGATTTTATATTTTTCTTTTCGATGATCATTTTTGGCTTGTATGCTTCTAAAGAAATTTTGGTATCCCGTAATTTGAAAGCTTAACTGTATATATAGATGAGATTTAAAGAGAACGTCATTTTCCGCCTGATTGTAGTCCTATCATGTTTAATCTTTTTAAACATGATGTCATCATATTTCTTTTTTCGTATTGATTTTACTGCAGATAAGCGTTATACACTTGATAAAGTAACAAAAAGAATTTTGAGTGAGGTAAAAGACCCTATTATTATCACCCTGTATGTATCTGAAGATTTACCTCCCGATATTAGTAGAACGATACGCGATTTTAAACATCTACTTACGGAATATAATGCGCATAGTAAAAAGCGTATCGAGATTGAGGAGGTTAATCCCAACTCAAGTGAGGAACTCGAGATGAAAGCTATTCAAGTTGGCATTCATCCCGTCCCCTTAGAAGTTCGAGAAAAGGATCAGGTGAAAGTTCAGAAGGTTTTTCTGGGACTCGTGATTCAAGTTGGGGATAAATCGGAAACTATTCCTTTGATTCAACCAGGAATTGCAATGGAGTACAATCTGTCTACTCTAATTAAACGATTAACCATTCAAGATAAACCTAAGATTGGTTATATCACCGGACATGGTGAGCCTGTACTGGCAACTCTGGATCAGATGACAAAGGAACTTTCTGTCTTGTATGACTTGCAAGTTATTAATCTGAACAGACCAATGGATTTGAGTGATTTTAAAGCTATTATTTTTTTATCACCTTTTGAAGAAGTTACGAAAAGGGAGTTTAAGCGCCTGGATAATTACTTAGGCACTGGTGGTAGTCTTTTTGTTGGTATCGATCGTGTGATGGGTATTTTGAATCATGGTATTGGGGTTGGTGTAAATACGAATCTGGAAACATGGTTAGAAGAAAAAGGTATTTTAGTAGAAGATGCTTTTATTGTTGATAGAAAGTGTAGTACTGTAACGGTTCAGGAAAAAAGCTATTTCTCATTTCCTCAACAAATCACTTTTCCTTATTTACCGCTCATTACTGAGTTTTCCGATCATAGTATAACTGATGGGATAGAAGCTATGATTTTACAATTTGCTAGTCCGATAACCTATGTTGGCGATTCGACTTTATCGTATAAAGAGTTAGCATGGACTTCAGACGTGTCAGGAAAATTAAAAGTTCCCGTTAGTTTTAATATTGGTCAAACTTGGCGCCTTAGTGATTTCTTATTTCCTAGACAGGTTGTAGCAGCAGCTATTCATGGTCCCATAGTAAGTGATCAGGAGGCTAGACTTTGTGTCATTGGAGATGGTAACTTTATTGTGAATGGAGTAGGTGAACAGAGAATTACTATTCAGCCCGATAATATTAATTTTATTGCAAATGCCATTGATTGGTTGAGTGACGATTCTGGACTAATGAGTTTAAGAACCAAAGGCGTACAATCCCGCCCTTTGAATGAGCTGTCTGATTCCAGAGTCTTGTTTATAAAATATTTCAACTTTTTATTTCCTCTGCTATTGGTTATTATACATGGTATATTTCAATTTAGACGCAGAAGTTTAAAACGGACTAGACTGATGAGAGCAGGCGTTGTGAAGTAGAGCTGTAACTCTTGTTTTATGTGGAATAAATAATGAGGTTGAGACCTAATGTATAGAGATTAATTAAGCTTTGTTGTGAATTTTGCAGCTGTCAGTTTTAACTAATTAATAGTACCTTTATCTTCTAAGAAAAGAAAAATATAAAGAATGGATTTCGAAAATACTAAGAAAAAACTTGAACAATATAAACGTGAAGGCAAGCGCATGTTTGCAAGCTCTTCATTTCAGTCACATAGTATTGTTTTGCTTCATATTATAAGTCGTATCGATAAGGAAATCCCTATTTATTTTATCAATACGGGTTTTTTATTTCCAGAAACGATAGCTTATAAAGATCAATTAGCAAAAGAATTTGGCCTGAATATTATTAATACCAAATCAGATGTTCCAAAGTCCTTACAGAAGGATGCTAATGGAAACCTTCTTTTTACTTCTGATCCTGACCATTGTTGCCATATTAACAAGGTTCAACCTTTAGATAGTGTTTTGGCTGATAATGATGTTTGGATTAATGGTGTTAGAGCTGATCAATCTGCTGTGCGTAAGGCAATGGAAATTGAACAAGCAGCACCTCATGATGTCATTCGTTTTCATCCTATGCTCGATTGGAGTAAGAAAGATATTTACCAATATCTTAAGGAGTGGGATCTGCCACGACATCCACTTGAAGCTCAAGGTTACGACAGTATAGGTTGTGAGCCTTGTACACGAAAGATGACTATAGGTGATGATAGAGGTAGCCGATGGTTTGGAATGAAAAAGACCGAGTGTGGATTGAATACCGATTTGGTAGTGAAGAAGAAATAGAATAACATTCTGAGAATTCAGAACGAGCTATATGCTTAGTAAGTTTCTCCGATAGCTATTGGAATGGCAAAAATATAAAATTGTAATCGTATGAAAGTATTAATTACAGGTGGTGCAGGGTATATTGGTACAGAACTATGTATCAAGCTGGATAAGAATCCGAAGGTTAAGGAAATTATCGTTTTAGATAATCTTAGCAGAGGGAATTATAATTTGTTTTTGCATTCGCAGATAAAGCCAGGCAAGCTTAAGTTTGTGAAAGCAGAATTACTTGATTCCAGAAGTCTTGACCAGGTTGTTAAGGATGTTGATGTGGTTTACCATTTAGCCGCTGAAAACAAGGATGACGAAAAATTACATCACTTGCATGAACAGGTCAATAATTGGGGAACCGCTGAACTGACTTATGCGATTGAGGCAAGTAAGGTTAAGCAAGTTATATATTTGAGTTCTGTTGCGGTTTATGGGGATTCTAAAGTCGAAAAGAGTACAGATTCTATTGTTGAGCCTAATACGTCGTTTGGTAGTTCTAAGCGAAGAGGGGAGCAGCATATTGAACGATTAGGAGACAAAATAAAAACTCATATCCTTCGTTTGGGTGAGGTGTTTGGTTATGGTGCCAGTTTGAATATGGATGGTATTCTGAATTCATATATGTTCGATTCACATTTTGTTGGCCGAATTTTTATCCAAGGGAATGGTAAGCAAGAGCAATCCTTTATCTCTTTGAATAAAACGGTTGAGATTCTTTCTAACCTGCTCGATCATGAACTTAAAGGTGGAATTTACAATTTGGTTGATGACAAAAAATCAGTATTAGACCTGATTGATGCATTGAAAGAATTGAATCCTGATATGGAAATGGTATTTACCAATAATCATCTTGAATTGCCCAACCATATTGCTAAGGCCGACGATGCAATTTTAGCATTATATACGAGTCCAGAGCTTAGTTTCGAAGAAGAATTAAAAGACTTCAAAAAACACTTGCAAGCTTCGAGTTTGTAATCGCATTCTAGTAAAATATTTAAGAGCCATGCATTATTGATGTGTGACTCTTTTTATTTAAACTGATCAGTTCTCTTGCGCTGAAGCTATGTTGTGTTCGAAAATTCATGTTTCCCTTTATCAGTATGGCCCTGTAAGTTTGAGAATCCTTGCTGCCGCCGAGGGGAGGAAGGTTTCTCCAGTTTGCGGTTTGTTCTCGCCGAGGGCTGGAGGCTTTCTCACATCATCGAATCACCATATCCTCACATTAGCTCATCATCACATCACCAAATTACATGGGATCAACATCGAATTGCACCATTACCATTTTAAAGCGGTCGATGGCTTTTAGGTTGTTGGCTTCGCGGTTCAATATCCATTTGGCTTTTGCAGGCGAACTTTTTTTCTCAATTTTTAAGAGAATATTCACAATATAATAGTTCTGTATGCGATTTATAACGGGAGCTTGTGGTCCAAAAACCCGAATACCAAATGTCTTTCGAAGCGACTGGGCTAGCATATTTGCAGCCTGTGTAAGCAAACCATTATTCTTGTGCTTGAGTGTAATATTAATGAGTCGATAAAAAGGGGGGTAGATAAATTCTTCCCTTTCGCTCATTTGAGTTTGGTACATGCCAATATAATCGTTTCGAATGACCGATTGAATTATGGGATGCTTGGGTTCGTGAGTTTGGATAATAACCTTGCCTTGCTTGTTTTTACGCCCGGCTCGTCCTGAAACTTGTGCCATGAGTTGGTAGCTGCGCTCGTGGGCTCTAAAATCAGGGAAGTTAAGCATGGAGTCAGCATTCAGAATACCAACCAGGGAAACATGATCAAAATCCAATCCTTTCGATACCATTTGTGTACCCACAAGGATATCGAGTTCATGGTTTTCGAATTTATAGATGAGCTTTTCGTAAGCCGTTTTACTGCGTGTGGTATCTAAATCCATTCGAGCAATTCGAGCTTGTGGGAAAAAGCCACGTAATTCATCTTCAATTTTCTCTGTACCAAAGCCTTTATCAACCATATTTGTCGATTCACATTGCTTGCAGCTTTGTGGTGGTTGCGCACTGTGTCCGCAATAATGACAGGTTAATTGATTGTTGTATTGATGATAAGTTAAACTCACCGAACAGTTCTCGCAATGAGGTACCCATCCGCAGGATTTACACTCTAAATAGGGTGCATATCCTCGTCGGTTCTGAAAAAGAATAACCTGTTCGTTTTTCTCTAAAGCCGTCGTTATTTCATCGAAAAGCTCAGGGGTAAAAATTGATTTCATCCTTTTTTTACGCTTGGCTTCTTTCAAGTCGGCCAATAATATTTCGGGCATTTTAATGTCCTGATAGCGGTGCATCAATTCCACCAAGGCATATTTGCCTTGCTTGCAATTGGCATAAGTTTCGATGGCGGGTGTGGCGGTTCCCAAAAGCGTTTTAGCCTTGTGCAGATGTGCTAAGAATAAGGCCGCATCGCGAGCATGATAACGCGGAGCCGGATCGAATTGTTTGTAGGTGTTTTCGTGCTCTTCGTCGATTATTATTAGCCCCAAATTACTGAAAGGGAGAAAAATTGATGAGCGCACTCCAAGAATAACCTGATAGGATTTATCGGGATTGTTTTGTTGAATATTATTATAGACCTCAACCCGTTCGGCATCGTTAAATTTAGAATGGTACACACCAACCTTATTGCCGAAAACGTACTTTAATCGAGTGATGATTTGAGTTGTCAAAGCAATCTCTGGCAGCAAATATAAAACCTGTTTACCTTGGTCTATCTGTTCTTTTATGAGATGAATATAAATCTCAGTTTTCCCACTGGAGGTTACACCGTGTAGCAAACTGGTATTTTTCGACTCAAAACCTTCCCGTATTTCCTTTATGGCTTGCGCCTGATGTTGATTCAATTCCTTCAGAGGATTGACTTCGGCATCGGAAAGATCCAAACGATCGATACTTTCAAAATATATTTCCAGAATCTGTTTATCGACCAAAGCTTTCAATATGGATGAAGTCGTATCTGAATTGAGCAACAGTTCTGCCGCTGTTACTTTTTCTGGAACCTCTGCAATTCCAAGCTTAGAAAGATTGAGGAACGAGAACAGAATCTCTTGTTGCTTTTTAGCGCGCTTAAGACTGTTTAGTTTTTCTCCAATTTCATTCTCGTTAATGCTTTGGTGTAGGCGAACATATTTAATCTGCTTCTCTTTATAGGAACTCAGCACCCTTTCTTCAACCTCTATGGCACCTTTCTCCAGCAGTTTTTTTATCTGTGGAAGCACATTTTTGAGACCACTTGCCTGAGTCAATGTTTGAATATTGACATCTTTCGAACTTTTAAGCACATTAAGAATCAACTCTTCAGTTTTTGAGAGCTGACCATTTGCTGTAAAATCGTGGCGGTAGGAAATCTTAGTTTGACTTTCGAGTTTTAGACCTGCAGGTATTGCTGCTTTATAGACATCACCTAAATTGCTTTGGTAATAATCCGAAATCCAATCCCAAAATGAAAATTGTAGGTGATTGATGATGGGTTTTTCATCGAGGCAGGCAACAATATCCTTCACTTCGTAATCCTCAGGAGGATTGCTGTGAATGTTTTTGACAATGCCTGAGTAGATCTTTTTGCTTCCGAAAGAAACAACCACTCGTTTACCAATGGCCACTTCACCCTGCAATTCCCAAGGAATTGAGTAGGTGAATAATCCAGCCAATGGAAGAGGTAAAATAAGATCTGCAAAAAGGGAGCCTGCGTTCATAAATCTGACATTTTTCTCAAAGTTATGTCTTGTGACGAATATCTCAAGACTTGAGGGGGAAAACTTTCAAAAAAATATACGGATGACGCAGCGTCCTTTTGCAGAAATTAAAGATTAATTAGATTGATAAGATATCGTTAATCGTCAACAACGAATCTTTTACGACTTTCTTGTTTTTAATGGTTTTGTTGAAAGATACGTGTGAAACTTCTCCGTTAACCATTCCTACCATAATACTCTTTTGGTCATCAAGCAAAGCATCTACTGCAGCTACACCCAAAGTACTGGCTGTAACACGATCGAATGCCGATGGCGAACCACCACGTTGCATGTGTCCTAATACTGATACTCTAATATCGTATTCAGGATGTTTCTTTTCGATTTCTCTAGCAATCGTATAAGCACCACCCGATTTATCCCCTTCGGCAACAATTACAATACCCGAATTCTTGTGGCCCTTGTAACCTTTAGCTAAATACTTCTCAAGATCTTTTAGATGAGTTTGACGCTCAGGAATCAAAATCGCTTCAGCTCCAGTTGCAATACCGCTTCTTAGTGCTAAAAAGCCAGCATCACGTCCCATTACTTCGATAAAGAATAAACGGTTGTGTGCACTTGCCGTATCACGAATCTTATCCACAGCCTCTATAACGGTATTTAAAGCCGTATCGAAACCGATGGTATAATCTGTACCGTAAAGATCGTTATCAATGGTTCCAGGGATACCTACTACCGGAATATCGAACTCCTGAGTAAAGATACGTGCTCCAGAGAATGTACCATCTCCCCCAATGACAACAAGAGCATCAAGTTTAGCAGCAAGCATTTGTTCGTGTGCTTTCTTTCTTCCCTCAACACTTCTAAATTCCTCACTTCTTGCAGAACAAAGGATTGTTCCTCCTTTTTGGAGGATGTTACTTACATCGTATGATTTCATAGTTTCGAAATCACCCTTAATTAAGCCTTGGTAACCTTGTTTTACCCCAACAACTTCTAGATTGTTAAAAATGGCTGTTCTCACGACGGCGCGGATGGCGGCATTCATACCCGGTGCATCCCCTCCTGATGTAAGCACACCTATTTTTTTAATTCTCGACATGCTAATAATTTATTTAATTTCTAATTTGATGTTTTCTGCTATTTGTTCCATCAGCCAGCTTGGGGTAGAGGTTGCTCCACTTATTCCAATTGATTTAGCTTCAGTAAACCAAGTCATTTTAAGCTCATCGGGATGAGACACAAAATAGCTTTGAGAGTTCTCTTGTTTGCATACATCAAACAAGAGTTTGCCGTTTGAACTTTTCTGCCCACTTACAAAAATAACGACATCGTGTTTTTTTGCAAATTCACGAATATTGGGCATTCTGTTTGATACCTTTCGGCAAATGGTATCATGTATTTTTAATTCATTCTGACATTTCAACTTCAGAACTTTTGTAATTTCTTCAAACCCAGATATCGTTTTGGTTGTCTGTGAAAACAAGATCACAGGTTTATTCCAATCGATTTCTTTTAAATCTTCAACACGTTCAACAACTTTTGCTTGGCCCTCGGTTTGTCCTACCAAACCATTGACTTCAGCATGTCCTTTTTTTCCGTATATAAGAATTTGTCCGCCACTCTCTATAGTCTCCAAATATGTTTTCTTAATCCTTTCCTGAAGATTTAAAACGACCAGACATGAAGCATCTATTATCTCGATATTATTCTCCTTAGCTTTTATATAGCTTGCAGGAGGTTCACCATGAGCTCTGAATAAAACTTTCGCGTTTGAAAGTTTCTCGAATTCATCATGATTTATTGTTTTCAAGCCTTGACCTTTTAATCGATCAACCTCGATATTATTGTGTACAATATCGCCAATACAATAAAGAGTCTTGTCTTTTGCCAGAGTTTCTTCTGCTTTTTCTATGGCGTTTACAACACCGAAACAAAAGCCTGAATTTGGGTCAATTTCAATAATCATATTTTAGAGCCATTAGATTATATAGTTGAGATTTTATCTCACAATTCTAATTATTGAACTTCTTCCATTCGAGCAACGATCCATTCCAGTTGTTCTTCCTTAGTCATATGACTGTTGTTTAAAACAATGGCATCATCTGCTTTACGCAAAGGACTTTCGTCTCTACTTTCATCGATAAAATCTCTTTTTTTCACATTCTCACGAATAGCATCCAAAGAAATATCATCACCCTTTTCTTTTAACTCTTTAAATCTTCTGATAGCTCTCACTTCCACATCAGCCGTCATAAAAATTTTCAAGTCAGCATTAGGAAATACTACGGTACCTATGTCGCGACCATCCATAATAACAGCACCAGCTTCGCTAAGTTTACGTTGAAGTGTTACCATTTTTTCACGAACAAACTTAATTGTAGCAATCAAACTCACATTATTCGAAACATCAAGGCTTCTGATTTCATCTTCGACCAATTCCCCATTCATAAAGGTTTCGTGGCGTTTAAGTTCGTCATTATATGAGAAGGTAATATTGATGTCGTTAATTAGATGAGCTAATTTATTTTCATCAAGCTGATCACCGTTTATCAAGTTATGACGCATGGCAAAAAGCGTAATCACGCGATACATGGCTCCGCTGTCGATATAAGTGTAGTCAATTTTCTTTGCCAAATCTTTTGCCACGGTACTTTTTCCACATGAGGAATGCCCGTCTATGGCTATAATAAGTTTGCGTTTTGTTGTGTTCATTGTGTTTTGTTGTCGATATATTTTGTGGTATCTCGAACAAAAGTATAAAGAAAATCCTTGAAAAGACTAGAATCTATGGGCAAAATTGATGCTTGAACCCTCTGTTTTTTTCTGTAAACGATTGCAATAAGGAATTTACTGACAATATATTTTGACGAAGGCTATAAATATCTTGAATTGAAGGAGATGAAGAGGAAATAAGTGTTGTCGATTTCTTAAGTGAAAGCATGGCGCTTTAGACCACAAAAAGAAGTAATTGGATAGCGGCTAGATGGTGATTTTAGAACACCATTTAGCTTGATTTGAGTGCTTGAATTGTGGTTTATAGTTTATCCTTCTGTAATTTTAAACGATCAACAACTTCATAAACAGCAGGGCAATAGTGCGTGTTTTTTAAAGTTAGATTTAAAATCTGAAAAAAGCGTTTTCTATCTGTATGTGGATACTCACGACATGCTCTGGGCCTTTGTTCATAAACCATGCAATAGTTATCAGGCATAAGGAAAGGACAAGGTGCCTCTTTAAAAACGTAGTCGTTCTCATTATCCAGGTTTAAGTATTGATCGATAAAGGCAGAGGGTTTCATTCTAAACTGTTTTGCCATACGCTCAATATCCTTATCGATGATAATAGGACTGATGCTCTTGCAACAATTGGCACATTCCAAACAATCTATCTCTTCAAAAACTTCGTTGTGAAGAGCATGCGTGATATTGTCAAGTTGCTTAGGCTTTTTCTTCTTTAACTTGGCAAAGAATGTTTGAGTATCAACTTCTGTTCTTTTAGCCTTGTCTCTTAATTCTTCTATATCAATCTTATATGTTGTCATTTTCTAGACTGTTTTTCTCTTAAATTCTATTTGCGATAAAAATAAACCACCTATTACAACCATCATCCCTATAATTTTTTGAAAACTCAAGATTTCATCGATTACAAAATAGGCGAATATGGCCGTAAATACGGGTATGATATTAATGAATATATTACTCTTAGTAATCCCCAAATGATTTAAGCCATAGGTGAAACAAATAAATGCTAGTGTAGATCCAAATACGGCTAATAAAAGCAGTGCGGTTAAAACCTCTGGTGTTGGGACTGCATGTATGAAATGCTGCCAGTCTAGGATTAAAAATAGGGGTAAGAAGTAAATCAGACCTAAAGTGTTTTGATAGGTGACGAGAGTTATTGGATTGTATTTTGTAGCGAGTTTTTTAAGCACAACAGAATAACCGAGAGCTGCCCCAACGGCTATAAACAAACAAGTTAAACCTATTGGAGATACGATGAGGGAAAGGCTTTTGTTGAAAATAATGATGGCTACTCCAATAATTGAAATGAGGATCCCTAAAATATTCATTTTGCCTAATTTTTCTTTATGAAAATAGTAGGCAGCAATTGGTGAGAATAAAGGAATAGTAGAAATAATAACGGCTCCAATGGTAGACGAAACGTATTTTAAACCATAACTCTCACCTAAAAAATAGAGAAAGGGTTCGAAAAAGGCTAAAGCTAAAATGCTTAATCTATCTTTTTTCTCGATAGTACCTAGTTTTTTGAATCCTTTACCTACTGCAAATAAAATGACCGATGAAATAATAAGACGTAGAAACACTGTCGTGACTGGATTGTAAACCAAGAAGACTATTTTGGTCCATATAAAGGAAAAACTC